>DATHJB010000114.1 GCA_035316325.1 Acidimicrobiales bacterium | reverse complement strand
AGCACACGGGCACGTCGCTGATAGATGATCTCTGCCGGGGTCACGGTGGTGGGCTCCTCTGGATCTGTGGAAGGAACCACAGGGTCCACCACCACCCCTCCAACGAGGTGGATCTGCAACCTCAACCCCCGGACAGGAAGCACCAGCCTGCCCGACGACACCGACCCCACGGCCCTGGCGTCGCCCAGCCGCTACCGCATGCCGATGCCGTGCACGGTCGACATCGAGTTCCTCCTGCCCGGCGGCGAGCGGCGGCTGTGGATGACGGCCAGCCCGGTCGACGACGCCACCTGCCGCTCCTTCTGGTACCTCGGCCGCACCGACGACCTCACCGGCGACGACCGGGAGCACCTCGCCTTCCAGGACCGGGTGCTGGCCGAGGACAAGCCGGTCGTGTGCAACCAGGTGCCCCGGGAGATCGTGCTCGACCAGACGGGCGACCTCGCCGAGCTGTCCGTCCGCACCGACAAGGTGTCGATCGAGTACCGCCGCTGGCTCCGCGACCTCGCCCTCGCCGCCCTCGACGGCCCCTCGGCCTACGCCGCCGCGCTGGCGCGAGCCGAAATCTCGACACAGCGGGCGCCATAGCGACCGTCTCTGTCGAGATTTCGATCAGACGAGAGTCGCGAACAGCGCGTCGTAGCGGGGGGCGACGACGGGCCAGGCGAACTGCTCGACGTGCTTCGCCGCCAGGGCGGCCGCGGCCCGGCGACCGTCGTGGTCGGTGAGGGCCCAGCGGAGGCGATCGACCAGGTCGGCGTCGCCGGCGTACAGGTAGCTCCCGTCCGGCACCAGCTCGGGGTAGCTGAGGCGGTCGGGCAGCACCGGCAGGGCGCCGGCGGTGATCGCCTCCACCACGGCCACGCCGAAGAACTCGTGGCGGGCGGTGCTGACCACCACGTCGGCCCGCCGCAGGAGCGCCGGGTACTCGTCGGCCGACGCCATCCCGAACCAGACGAGCCGGTCGGCGAGCTCCGCCTGGGCCCGGGTGAACTCGGCCGGCACCGTCTGGTAGCTCTCCCCCGCCAGGGCCAGCCGGAAGTCGACACCCTCGGCGACCAGGGCCCGCAGCGCCGCGAAGAACGCCGCCGGGTCCTTGTCGTACTCCCAGCGGTGGTTCCACAGGACGACCGGCGGCCCGCCGTCGTGGGCGGCGTCGGGGCGCTCGCCGCCGACGAACCGCGCGGCGTCGATCCCCACCGGCAGCACCGTCATCCGCTCCGCCACCGCGGCGATCGACCCGGTGTGGCGGTGGTCGGGGAAGCGGCGCAGCAGCCGGGGCAGGGCGGCCAGCACGTCGGCTCGGTGGTGCTCGGAGTTGAAGACCACCCGGTCGGCGGCCGCCATGCTCAGCCAGTTGGTCACGGCGTAGGTCTCGTCGGTGGTGGCGCCGTCGGGCAGCGGGTAGGTGAGCTGGTTCTCGTGGAAGTAGACGACCACCCGGGTGTCGCGCAGCACGTCGCGGGCCAGGCCCAGCAGCGCCGGGAGGTGCACCATGTCGCTGGCCACCAGCACGTCGGGCCGACCCCACGTCGCCACCAGCCGGCGGAGGTCCGCTGCCAGCGTCAGCGCCGACCCCTGCATCCGCCACTTCCAGAACCCGCCCTTGTGCGTCAGCAGCCGCACGTCGTGGGCGCTGTGGGCGGCCAGGCCCTCGGCCCACGACCGGTGCGACCCCGTGAAGTACGGCTCGCACACCACCACCCGGAGGGCCATGGTCAGTCGGCTTCGCCGCCGGCGCGGCCGTGCTTCCAGTAGCCCCGGATCGACGTCTGCGACCGGGGGAACCCCCGCTCCTGGAAGAGGTGCTTGCGGATGCGCTGCACCGCGGCGGCCTCGCCGGCGACCCAGACCCGGGTGTCGGGGTCCAGCTCGGTGCCGACGACCGCTGCCACCAGCGCATCCCCCGGCGCAGACCCCTCGGGGAGCAGGTGCGCCTCGGCGTCGGGGGGCAGCTCGGCGGCGGGGTCGGCCACCTCGACGTGGACCTGGACCGGAACGCCGGTGGGGAGCACGTCCAGGAGCTGGCTGATGGCGGGAAGAGCCGTCTCGTCGCCGGCGAGCAGGAACGAAGGGGCCGCGGGGTCGATCGTGTAGCCCCGGCCCGGGCCCGACAGCGACGCCGGAGCGCCCACCGCGGCCGCGCCCGCCCACGTCGACGCGGCGCCGCCGCCGTGCACCAGGATCTCCACGTCCAGCTCGAGGGCGTCCGGGTCGAAGCGCCGGGGCGTGAACGTCCGCAGCACCGGCCGCGCACCGTCGGCCATCAGGAACTCGTTGCCGTTCCACGTCGGCACCACCAGCTCGCCACCCGACCCGGGCGACGGCAGCAGCAGCCGCACGCTGGCCGCCGGCTCCGGCACGGTGAACCCCTCGAGCGACCCGCCCGCCAACGTCACCCGCACCATCCGCGGGCTGATCCACGTCACGCCCGCCACGGTCACCGCCCGGAACGCCGGCGGCTCCCGCCGGAGCCGCAGCTGCGTCACGACAACACCCGAAATTGCGTGTGTCGTGGCCCTATGACGACCACGAGGCACGCAATTTCGCTTCGGGATCTCACTCCAGCTCGGAGGCGTCGAGGAGGCCGTTGGCGGCGGCGAGGGCGGTGGCGGCGCGGACCGCCTCCTCGTAGACCACCGCCAGCTGGTGGGCGGCCGCGGGCGACAGCGGCGGGTTGCCCAGCGACCTCACCAGCGCCCCCGGATCGGGGGTCGGCCGGATCGGCGTGGGCTCGGCGCGCTTCGCGGCCGGGTCGCCCCAGAACCGCTGCGCCGCCGACTCCCCGGGCCGCCGGGACTGCTGCTTCTGCTGCCCCTGGCCCTTGCCCTGCCCCTGCCGCTGGTTCTGGTTGTTGTTCTGGCCTCGACGTCGCTTCGCCATCACGCAGCCCTCCCGGTGCGGTCGGAGCCGTTGGGCTCGTCCTCGACGTCGAGCACGGCGTCGGTGCGCAGGCCCAGGGCGGTGCGCAGCTGGTCGGCGCCCAGGTCGCTGAGCGAGCTGCTGGCCGGCAGCACCAGGTCGGCGATCCGCCGCTTGCCGGCGACGATCTCCTCGACCCGCTCGTCGATCGTGCCGGGGCACACCAGCCGGTGGGAGATCACCGTGTTCTGCTGGCCGATCCGCCACGCCCGGTCGCGGGCCTGGTCCTCGACCGCCGGGTTCCACCAGCGGTCGTAGAGCACCACGTGGTTGGCGGCGGTCAGGTTCAGGCCCGAGCCGCCGGCCTTGATCGACAGCACCAGTGCCCCGGCGCCCGTGCCCTCCTGGAACTCCTTCACGATCCGGTCACGCACGCCCCGCGTCAGCCCGCCGTGGTAGCAGGCGATGTCGACGCCGGTGCGCTCCGACATGTACGCCGCCAGCTTCTCGCCCCAGCGGGCGAAGTGGGTGAAGATCAGCATCCGCTCGCCGGCGGCGAACACGCCGTCGACCAGCTCGTCGAGCCGAGCGAGCTTGCCGGAGCGACCCTCCAGCGGACCGTCGTCCTCGTCGCCGAGGTAGGCCGCCGGGTGGTCGCACACCTGCTTGAGGTGCGTGATCGCCGCCAGGACGTGGCCCTTGCGGGCGTTGGGGTCGTCGGCGTCGAGGTCGGTGGCCAGCAGGTTGTCGAGGATCGCCTGGTAGAGGCCGATCTGCTCGGCGGTCATGCCGCACTGGTCGAGCTCGTCGATCTTGTCGGGCAGCTCGGCGGCGATCGCCGGCTCGATCTTCGTGCGCCGGAACACCAGCAGCCCGTTGAGCGCCCGCAGGGCGGCCTCGCCGGCGTCGCGGCGGCTGCCGTCGTCGTCGGTGGACAGCTGGCGGACGAAGTCGTTGCGCTCCCCCACCAGGCCCGGGTTGGTGAAGTCGAGGATCGACCACAGGTCGCCGAGGCTGTTCTCCACCGGTGTGCCGGTGAGCGCCAGCTTCGACCGGGCGGTGAGGCGCCGCAGCTGCTGGGCGGTCTCGCTGGCCGGGTTCTTGATCGCCTGGGCCTCGTCGAGCACCACCCGGTGCCACTCGATGCCGGCGAGGGCCTCGACGTCGCGCACCGCGGTGGCGAAGGTGGTCATCACGATGTCGGCCTTGGCGGCGACCTCGGGCAGCTCGTCGAAGCCCACCCGGGAGGCGCCGTGGTGGACGTGGACCTGCAGGTCAGGCGTGAAGCGGGCGGACTCGGCCGCCCAGTTGCCCAGCACCGCCGGGGGCGCCACGACCAGCGACGGGCCCTCGTCGCGGGTGGTGAGGATGTGGGCCAGCAGGGTGGGCGTCTTGCCCAGGCCCATGTCCATGGCCAGGCAGCCGCCGAGGCCGGCCCGGTCGAGGAACTGGAGCCAGCCATGGGCCTCGGCCTGGTAGGTGCGCAGCTCGCCGACGAAGCCCTCGGGGGCGGGCAGCGGCGCCGGCGGGGTGCCGGTCGCCTCCTTCACCAGCTCGACGGCCCAGCCCTGGCCGGCGACGGACACGGGGCCGCCGAACGGGTTGTCCTCCAGCCCGACCGCGTAGCGGACGATGGCGGCGCCCGACAGCTCGTGCGTCTGGCTGTGGGCGGCGAGGGCCTCGGCGGCAGCGTCGAGGTCGGCCCGGTCGAGCGCCACCCAGCGGCCCTTGACCTGCACCAGCGGGCGGGCCTCGGCGGCCAGGCGGGTGATCTCGGCGACGTCGAGGTCGGCGTCGTCGAACAGCACCGACCAGCTCACCCGCGACAGCTCGTGGGCGCCGACCCGGGCCAGGCCCGTGGGGTGGTCGGCCCGCAGCTGCAGCCGCGGCGAGGGGCGCTTCACCGAGGCCACGGGCACCCGGACGTCGAACCCGGCGGCCACCAGCACGGCGCCGGTGTCGGTCATCAGGTCCCAGGCTTCCTCGTTGTCGACGATCACCTGGGCGCGGCGGTCGCTCGACCGGCGCAGCGCCGGGAGCAGGCGCTCCAGCCGCCGCAGCTCGGCCTCCAGGCTCTTCACCTTCTTGCCCGAGGCCCCGTCGAGGGCCTGGTGCACCGCGATGGGGTGCTGCTCGACACCGGTGGCGCTCACCGACACCAGCCAGCCGCCGTCGCTGTGCGGCGGGTGGAGCTCGACCACCAGGCCGATCCGGCGCCGGCCCCGCACCTCGGCGGCCCACAGGCCCAGCTCGTGGGCCAGTTGGGCGGCCGGCTGCTTGGCGGCCCGGAACGGGGTGCCGTCGAGGCGGGCCATCACGGTCTCGGCGACGTCGCGGTACGAGCGGGCGACGGGTGCCACGGCCGGCATCACCAGGCGGGAGGCGCCGGCGCGGCAGATGGCGTCGACGGCGGAGTCGAGCACGGCCCGGGCGACCCGCTCGGCCGGCAGCGACGTGTCGACGGCGCCCACGGAGCCCGGCATCCGCGACGCCAGCGAGCGCACCCGCCGACCGTCGACGGCCGCGGCGGCCCAGCTGACCACGTGCTCGGAGGTGGAGCGGTCGCCCCGACCCTGGCCCTGGCCCTGGCCCTTGCGGCCCTGACCCTGGTTACCGCCGTTGCCCCCGTTGGGCGCCGGCACAAGCGTGGGCACCATGCGGCCCTGGGCCACGGTCTCGGTGGCCCACACGGCCACGTCGCCCAGCCAGCGGGCGCTCGGCCCGACGGGGCCGGTGATCTCGTCGGTGGCCAGCCCCACCAGCCACCCGAGGGCGGCGCCGACGGGCGCCTCCACGGCGGCGGCGGCCTTGCCGGACGGGGGCTTCACGTCGCGGCGGCGGGGCGTCCAGTCGATGGCGGAAGCGCCGGCCTCGTCGATCAGGCGGCCCAGCTCGTCGCGCCCGAGCGGCTCCGCGGCCCGGTTGCCGGCCCACAGCACCACGTTGCCCTGCAGCCAGGAGGCCTGCAGCACGGGCGTCGTGGCCGACTCGTCGAGCGGGCCCTCGTCGACGACGTCCACTTCGTCGACGTCGTCGAGGTCGTAGGCGTGGAACTCGTCCTCGAACTCGTCGAAGTCGTCCTCGTCGATCTCGTCGATCTCCGGCTGGCCGTGGGCACGGCGCAGGGCGCGGACCAGCCGGTCGCGCTCCTCCGCCAGGTCGGCCACGGCCTGGTCGCGCTCCTCGCGGTCCGACTCGGAGACGCGGTCGAGCGCCTCCTCGGTCTCCACGAGGAGTTGGTGCACCATCGTCGCCCAGCGGGCGCGATCGGCCTCGAGCACGGCACGCTCATCGGCCGCTATCTCGCCTGCGGCTTCGGCCGAGACGAGCAGTTCGAGATTGGTCAGATCCAGTGCGAGCTCCAAACCCAGTCTGGTCATGCCTGTCGTGGGGGGAACTGAGGGCCGGCGCACAGGCGACCGCACGACCCCCGAGCCATCGACCCAACCCAGCCCGGCGGGGACGGCGAAACCCATTCTAGGGGGCCGTACCGGAGGTGCGGGTGATCCTCGTCAGAGAATCTTCTACCGCGCGGGCCCCTCAGGGAAACTCGACGGCGCTGTCAAAGGTACCGGTGACACCACCAGAACAGCTGACCAGGGCCGAGGCACGACGGCTCCGGCTCTCGCCCGCAGCCGGCCGATGGGGGTTCGTCGCAGCCCGGTGGGCGCCCGGGCCGCCGCGCCGGCTGGTGGCCGCCCGTGTGCCGCCGCGGGCACCCCCGCTTCGCCCGACCACGACGCGGATCGGAACCCGCCGGGTCGGGCGGAGGCGTCGTCGCCGACATGGACGGAGCCTCGTGGCGACGCCGTCCCCTCGTGTCACCCCCCAGGGGTGAAAGCCTGTCGACCATGAGCGAGCTGCAGGTGGGGCTGGTCGGGGCGGGACCGTGGGCGAAGCTGGTGCACGCGCCGATGCTGGCGCAGCACCCCGGCACCCGGTTGGCCGGGGTGTGGGCCCGGCGGCCCGAGGCGGCGGCGGAGGTGGCCGAGGCGCACGGGAGCCGGGCGTGCGGGTCGGTCGACGAGCTACTCGACGGGTGCGAGGCGGTGGCGTTCGCGGTGCCGCCCGACGTGCAGGCCGAGCTGGCCGTGCGGGCCGCCGGAGCCGGCAAGGCGCTGCTGCTGGAGAAGCCGGTGGCGCTGTCGCTCGACGCCGCCCGTCGTCTAACCGACGCGGTCGACGCGGCCGGCGTCGGATCCCAGGTGCTGCTGACCTGGCGCTACGCGGCGGCGGTGCGGGAGTTCCTGGCCGACGTCGCCGCGGCGGAGGCGCCGGTCGGCGGGCGGGCCCACTTCCTCGGGGGCGGGTCGCTGGCCGGGCCGTTCGCCACGCCGTGGCGGATCGAGCACGGCCCCCTGCTCGACCTCGGGCCCCACGTGATCGACCTGCTCGACGCCGCGCTGGGCCGGGTCGTCGGCGTGCGGGCGCACGGCGACCCCCGCCGCTGGGTGGGCCTGCTGCTGGAGCACGAGTCGGGGGCCGTGAGCGAGGCGTCGCTGACCGCCCACACGCCGATCGTGCCGCACCGCTCGGGGGTCGAGGTGTACACCGAGGCGGGTGCGGTCGAGATCGACACCGCCGCGGCGGTCGGCCCCGGGACGATGACCACGGTGGTCGACGAGCTGCTGCTCACAGCGTCCGGCACGCCCCACCCGCTCGACGTCCACCGCGGCCTCCACCTCCAGCAGGTCATCCACGACGCCCTCCGCGATCTCTGACGCGGAGCGGGGGTAGACGTTGGACATGGTCGCCACGTTCGCCGACGAGAGCCGCCAGGCCCACCTGCGACGCGCCCGGCGGCAGGCCACGGGGTTGCTGGTGCTGGTGGCGGCGACGCTGGTGGCCGTCCGGGTGCTCACCGACCACGACGACGGCTGGGTCGGCTACCTGGTCGCCGGCCTCGAAGCGGCCCTGGTCGGCGGGCTGGCCGACTGGTTCGCCGTGACCGCCCTGTTCCGCCACCCCGCCGGCATCCCGGTGCCGCACACGGCGGTCATCCCGGCGCGCAAGGACAGCTTCGGCGCCACGCTCGGCGACTTCGTCCAGGACCACCTGCTCACCCAGGACGCCATCGTCGAGCGCATCCGGACGATCCGCCCCGCCGAGCGGTCGGCGGCGTGGCTCTCGCAGCCGGACAACGCGGCCCGCCTGGCCGGACACCTGGTCGATGCCTCGGTCACGCTGGTCGACCTGCTGCGCGACGACGACGTCCACAAGGCGATCGAGGACGCCGCCCGCGCCCGCATCGACGCCACCCCGCTGGCGCCGCTGGCCGGCAAGGCCCTCGACCTCGTCACCGACGACGACCGCCACCAGGACGTCCTCGACGTGGTGCTCCGGGCCGTCGACCGCTTCCTGCTCGACAACCGGGCCGGCCTCCGGGCCCGCTTCTCCGGCGAGGCACCGTGGTGGCTGCCCGAGGCCGTGGAGGACCGGGTGTTCGACCGCCTGCTCGACGGCGTCCACCGGGTGCTCCACGACGTCGCCGAGAACCCCCACCACGAGCTGCGCCGCGACTTCGACGCCCGGGTGCGCCAGTTCGCCGCCGACCTGCAGACGTCGCCCGAGCTGCGGGAACGCGGCGAAGCCCTCAAGCGCGACCTGCTGGAGCAGCCCGAGCTGCGGGAGTGGACGGCCGCCGTGTGGAGCGACCTGAAGGCGACGCTGCGGGCCCAGGCCGACGACCCGGACGCCCCGCTGCGCCGCCGGCTGGCCGACGCCATCGCCGCCTTCGGCACCCGCCTCCACGACGACCCGGTGCTGGCCCGCCGGGTGGATGAGGCCGTCGAGGGGGCGGCCCGCTACGTGAGCGAGCACTTCCACGACGAGATCGCCGCCATGGTCAGCGGCGCCATCGCCCGCTGGGACGGCCAGGAGGCCGCCACCCGGCTGGAGCTGCTGCTCGGCCCCGACCTCCAGTTCATCCGCATCAACGGCACCCTCGTCGGCGGCCTGGCGGGTCTGCTGATCTACAGCCTGACCCAGGCGTTCTGACCGAAACCTCGACAGAGCTGGTTGCCATGGCGCCATCTCTGTCGAAGTTTCGGCTGGGACCTAGCCTTTGTTCGTGACCATCGAAGACGACGACGACCTCATCGCACTCCGCCGCGTCGGCCGGGCCGTGGCCGAGGCCCGCGACGCCATGCTCAAGGCCGTGGCGCCCGGTGTGACCACCGGTGAGCTCGACACGGTGGGCATGGACGTGCTGCGCCGCCACGGCGCCCGCTCGGCCCCGATGCTGGCCGTGCAGTTCCCGGCCGCCACCTGCATCAGCATCAACGACGAGGCCGCCCACGGCATCCCGTCGCCCACCCGGACGCTGCAGGAGGGCGACCTCGTCAACGTCGACGTGTCGGCCGAGCTCGACGGCTACTGGGCCGACACCGGCGCCAGCGCCCCCGTCGGCGAGGTGGCCCCGATCGCCACCCGCCTGCTGGAGGCCACCCGGGGCGCCCAGCGCGACGCCATGGACGCCGCCCGCGCCGGTCGCCCGATGCGCCACGTGGCCCGGGCCGTGCAGCGCCGGGCCCACCGCGAGGGCTTCACCGTGCTCGCCAACCTGTGGGGCCACGGCGTCGGCGGCTTCCTCCACGAGCCGCCGAGCGTCCCGTTCGTCGACATGCCACGCAACACCACCGTGCTGTGGGAGGGCCTGGTCCTGGCCATCGAGCCGTTCCTGTCGACCGGCGGCACCTCGGCCGTCGAGGGCACCGACGGCTGGACCCTCCACACCGACGACGGCAGCCTCTCTGCCCAGTTCGAGCACACCATGGTGGTCACCAAGGGCAAGCCCCTGGTCCTCACCGCGTCGGCGTAGCGGGCTTCAGACCGGCGTCGAGGAGCGCCAGCAGCGCCGCCTCGGTCCGCTCCCCCTCGGCGTCGAAGCCGAGTTGCTCGTCGGCGGACAGCGGCGCGACGGCGTCGATCCGGGGATCGTCGGAGCCCGGGACCGGGACGCGTCCGGCGACGGCGATGCGCTCGGGGTCGAGCCGTCCCGCCAGCCAACCGTCGGGCTGCGCCGACAGCGCCAGCAACCGGTCGATCGTCGACCGGGCGTCACCCGCGATCGCCACCACGTAGCCCTGCCGCACGACCGGCTCCAGGAACGACACGTACTCCTCCGGCTCCTCGTCACCGTCGACCACGAACACCACCAGCGGGAACGGGCCGTCGGCGGCGGGTGGCCCGGCCGGCCGCACGTCGCTGGTCGTCGGCCCCGCCGGCTCGGCGACGACCGGGTACAGCACCACGATCCCGCCGGTCAGGTCCCGCCGCCCGACCCCGTAGCCCTCGGCCTCGGCCTCGGCCTCGCTCTGGGCCCGCACCGCGGGCGCCGCCACCAGACCGGCGACCACGAAGAGCGTCACGGCGACCACGAACCTCACGAGGAGTATGTCTACCGGGGTCAGTGGTGGAACCCGGTCCGCTGGGCGTCGGGGAGGGGGCGGCCGGAGCCGAGGCGCTCGATGCTGCGCTTCATGTCCTCCACCAGGAGGGCGATCTTGTCGCGCCCGATGCCGTGACGGATCAGCACCCGCTGGACCACGGTGTCGTCGCGGTCGGGCGGGAGCGGGTACGACGGCACCTGCCAGCCCCGCTGGCGCAGCTGGTCGGACAGGTCGTAGAGCGACCAGATCGGCGCCGGGTCGGCCAGCCGGTACGACACCGCCGGCAGCCCGCCCTCGCCGTCGTAGAGCAGCTCGAACGGGCCCAGGGTCCCCACCTGGTCGGCCAGGTACTGCGCGGTGTCGACGCAGGCCTGCTGCACCCGGCGGTAGCCCTCGCGGCCCAGCCGGAGCAGCGTGTAGTACTGGGCGACGATCTCGCCGCCGGGCCGGCTGAAGTTGAGGGCGAACGTGGGCATGTCGCCACCCAGGTAGTTCACCCGGAACACCAGGCCCTCCGGCAGCAGCTCGGCGGTGCGCCACACCACCCAGCCCACACCCAGCGGCGCCAGGCCGTACTTGTGGCCCGACGTGTTGATCGACGCCACCCGGGGCACCCGGAAGTCCCACTCCAGGTCGGGGTGCACGAAGGGGGCGACGAAGCCGCCGCTGGCCGCATCGACGTGGACGGGGACGTCGAGGCCGGTGTCGCGCTGGATGGCGTCGAGCTCGGTGGCCAGGGCCTTCACCGGCTCGTAGTCGCAGGTGAAGGTCACGCCGAGGATGGCGACGACCCCGATCGTGTTCTCGTCGACGTAGTCGCGCAGCTGGTGGGGACGCAGGCCGGTGGCGTCGGGCTCGAGCGGCACCTGGCGCAGCTCGACGTCGAAGTAGCGGGCGAACTTCTCCCAGCACACCTGCACCGGGCCGCACACCAGGTTGGGCGTGTCGGTGGGCTTGCCCTCGGCCCGGCGGAGCTCCCGCCAGCGCCACTTCATCGCCAGGCCACCCAGCATCGCCGCCTCGCTGGAACCGGTCGTCGAGCACCCGACCGTGCTGTCGCCGTCCGGAGAGCTCCAGAGGTTGGCCATGATGTGGACGCAGCGCGACTCGAGCTCGGCGGTCTGCGGGTACTCGTCCTTGTCGACCATGTTCTTGTCGAGGTTCTCGTCCATCAGGCGGTGGACCTCGGGGTCGGCCCACGTCGTGCAGAACGTGGCCAGGTTCTGCGACGAGTTGCCGTCGATCGCCAGCTCGTCCCGCACCAGCGCGTGGACGGCCCGGGGGTCCGACGGCTGGTCCGGGATCCGGTACTTCGGCAGCGGTGCCTCGCTCAGCCGGGTGGAGTAGACGTCGTCGAACGTCTCGTCCCCGCTCTTGTGGACGGTGTGCAGGGCCATGGCCCCACCCGATACCCGCCACCGCGGGGTTCTGCTCAGCCGACCGGCTGGGCGGCGGTGAGCGTCGCCGCCATGGCGACGAGGCCCTGCTGCATGAGCTGCCGGACCGGGTCACCCAGCTCGTCGGGGAGGACGTCGGTGATCCACACGAAGCGGGTGGTCCCGTCGGGCTCGGCGAACACCTGGGCCGAGGCGCTGTGGTGGCTGGTCGTGAGCGGTCCCTCCACCACCGAGTAGCACAGGCGGCGGGCCGCCTCGTCGACGCCGACCAGCACCTCCCGGGCGACCATCCCTCCCGGGAAGGTGACGATCCGGGTGCGACCGTCGTCGCCGTCGAGCTGCGTGTCGACCACGAAGCCGGCCGCCAGGCGGGTGTGGAGCGCTCCGAAGTCGCGCAGGGCCGCCCATACGTCGTCCGGGGCGGCGGCGATGATCACTTCTTCGATCACCGAGGTCATGCCCCCACCCTGCGGCCTCCCCCAGGGGGAGGGTCAAGCGTCGCCGAGGGGGCGGCCCTGGGCGATCTCCCGGATGGTGGTGGCGGCGAGCACCGCCAGGGAGTCGTCCTGGAAGAACCGGGTGAGCACGAAGTTGGTGCGCCCCCGCTTCTTCTCCAGCTCGCTCTCGATCACGAAGCGGGGGCCGGTGATCGGTTCGAAGTAGTCGAGCCGCATCTGAGTGGTCGCCAGCCAGTGCCGGGGCGTGCCGTCGGGGAGGTCGCTGCCGACGCGCACCGTGAACAGCGCCACCACGTCGACGTAGGTCGGGGTGAAGCCGCCGAACAGCTGGCCGCGGGGGTTGCGGACGTGGGCCGGCAGCCCGGCGTCGAGCCGCAGGTACCCGTCGCGCCGCTCGAGGACGTTCCACTCGTAGGCCTCGAGGAAGTCGCCGGCGGTGTGGCCCCGCCCGAGGAGCCGTCCGGGCTCGGGCGTCGCCCACTTCAACCTCGCCGGGTCGAACCCACCCTCGGTACCCGCGCTCTCGGCCACGGCCGCCAGGCAACCAGACCGACACCCATGTCAGCCAGCCCAGCCACTCAGGAAGCTCAGGCGACGTGGAGACCGAGGAAGCCGCCGGACTGCTTGCGCCACAGGTTGGCGTAGACGCCGCCGGTGGCGAGCAGCTCCGTGTGGGTGCCGTCCTCGGCGATGCCGCCGTCGACCATCACCACCAGCCGGTCGAGCGACCTCACCGTGCTGAGCCGGTGGGCGATCACGATCGCCGTGCGGTCGGCCATCACCGTGAGCAGGGCGTGCTGGATCAGCTCCTCGCTCTCCGAGTCGAGCGACGACGTGGCCTCGTCGAGCACGAGGATGGGCGCGCCCCGCAGCACCGCCCGGGCGATGGCGAGCCGCTGGCGCTGGCCGCCCGACAGCTTGATCCCCCGCTCCCCGACCAGCGTGTCGTAGCCGTCGGGCAGGGCGGCGATGAACTCGGCGGCGTTGGCGGCCGCGGCGGCGGCCTCGATCTCGTCCTTGGTGGCGTCGAGGCGGCCGAAGGCGATGTTGTCGCGCAGCGAGCGGTGGAACATGAGCGGGTCCTGCGGCACGTAGGCGATCTGGCTCCGCAGGTCGGCCTGGCGCAGCCGGGCGATGTCCTGGCCGCCGATCACGATCGAGCCGCCGTCCACGTCGGCGAAGCGGAGCAGCAGCCGGGTGAGCGTCGACTTGCCGCCGCCCGACGGGCCCACGAGCCCCACCTTCTCCCCGGGGGCGATGCGCAGGTCGAGCCCGCAGAACAGCAGGTCGCGCCGGTTGGGGTACCCGAAGCTGACGTCGCGCAGCTCCACGCCGGCGTCGCGGAACCGGGGCGCGACCGGCTCGACCGGGTCGTTCACCTTCGGCGGGTCGAGCAGCAGCTCGGTGAACTGCGCCGCGGTCGACAGCTGGCTCTCGATCTGCCGGTAGATCTGGTTGAACTCCCAGACGATCTCGGTGCAGCGGACGTAGTAGGTGAAGGTGACGAACACGGCCGCCACGCTGAAGCTGCCACCGTCGGCCAGGGCGAACGCCAGCACCAGTCCCATCACGTTGGTCGCCACGTACAGGGGCGACGTGACGAGGTCGATGCGGCGGTTCTGGTAGTCCCACGAGCGCACGGCCAGCGACCGCCAGCGCTCCACGTTGCGGTCGTGGGTGGCGGCCTCCTCGCCCTCCCGGGAGAACAGCCGGACGGCGTCCATGTTGGTGACGGTGTCGGCCACGTGGGCGGCCACGTCGTTGCTGGCGGCCTCGCGGGCGGCGACCAGCTTCTGCCGCCGCAGGATCAGCGGAGTGACGACGCCGGCCGTGAGCCCCACCATCCCCACCAGGGCGAGGACGATCCACGGCGAGTAGAACCACAGCACCACGGCGGCGAACGCGACCGGCACGAGGTTGGCGGCGACGTGGAACGTGAGGGCGTCGAGGAACATCTCGTAGCTGGCGCCGTAGCCGACCACCTTCTTGGTGAGGGCGCCGGCGAAGTTGTCGTGGAAGAACGCCAGGTCCTTGTCGTACAGGGCCTCCATGCCCCGCTTCTGGAGCGTGGCCACGCCACCGGCGGCGGCGCGGTTGAGGAAGTGGATGCCGAACCGCCACACCACCTCGCCGGCCAGCCACACGGCGGTGAACACGAGGAGGTACGGGGTGAGCTCGCGCAGGGCGGGACGATCGCCGTCGTCGAAGCGCTGCAGCACCGCGGCGATCACCAGCGGCGGGCAGAACCACACGAGGATGCTGCCGATCCCGGGCAGCAGGAGGGCCGGCACCGTGCGGCGGCGGTCCTCGCGCAGCTGCGCGGCGTAGTTCCCCATCGCCAGCCGGAACGCCAGCCGCCGCCGCTCGCGCTCCTCCACCCCCGCGTCGACGTCCGCCTCCATGCCCCCATTGTCCGAATCTGCGCCCGCCCCCGTCGAACGGATATCGGGGCTGGGTCGACGACTGGCCGGTCTAACCGCCGTTCGGAAGGTGGGGGCGGTGGCGGGCGGCCTCCGCGGCCTCGAAGCGCGCGGCCGCGTCGAGCCGATCGTGCAGCTCGGCTGCGAGCACGGCCGCGGCGCCACGGGTCAGCGACACCGTGCGACCGTCGAGGTCCACGTCGATGTACACGGTGCTCCTGTCTTCGCCGACGTCGATTCGCAGCCGCACGGCGACTTCGTCCACTGGCCGAACGCCCATGGCGACAGCTCCCCCACCTCAGGTGTACTAGGACAAAATCTAGTACACCCTCCCGGCCTGGCGGGTGTCGTTCACGTGTCGATCTGACCGCTGTACGTGAGCCGCCCGGTCGACAGCGACTCTCCGTACTCCAGGACCGCGCCGTCGGCGTCGTAGACCCAGTTGCGGCCCTTGTGCAGGGCCACGCCGGCGCGGAGACCGAGCAGGTCGGCCTCCTCCGCCGTGGCGACCACGGCCTCGTACTGGTCGCGCCAGCCGGCGAACCGGCGGCCCGTCTGCACGGCGACGTAGACGAAGGTGCCCTCGAGGATGCGGCCGAGGTCGAGCAGCCGGGGCGCCGAGGTGGCCAGCTCACCGGCGAACCACGACGTCGACGCCGACACCGCCCGCTCGTCCTCGATCGTGACGCGGTCGCGGCGGACCACCGGCGCGCCCTCGTCGAGCCCCAGCGCCGCGGCCACCTGGTCGGGCGCGACGGTCAGCTCGGCGTGCACGACGCGGGCGTGCTGGCCGCTCGGGTAGATGCGACCGGAGCGCCGGGCGTGCTCCACCCAGGCGCTGGCCGACCAGCCTCGCTCGGCCTTCGGCGTGACCACGTTGCCGACCCCGCGCTCGGGGCGCACGTAGCCCTCGGCCTGCAGCGACCGCACGGCCCGCTGGGCGGTGGCCATGGCCACCTCGTGCTGACGGACCAGGTC
The DNA here is from genome assembly GCA_035316325.1 of Acidimicrobiales bacterium. Classification (NCBI taxonomy): domain Bacteria; kingdom Bacillati; phylum Actinomycetota; class Acidimicrobiia; order Acidimicrobiales; species Acidimicrobiales bacterium. The sequence goes on along the minus strand of DATHJB010000114.1, from coordinate 9,553 downwards.
GCGCACGGACGGGATGTGGTCGCCCGCGACCAGGTCGTCGGCGATGATCTGCTCACGGATGGCCTGAGCGATCTGCTGGTAGGGCCTCGCCTTTGTCACGCCGCTCCCCCGAGTCGACGATGTGCCAGGTGTACTAGCACACGTTACCCGCCGAAGCGGGAGGTTGAGCAGTCGTCAGCAGGTGTCAGTAGTCGTCCGACGCCCAGGGCCGGTCGCCGCTGTAGCGCTGGGGCGACCGCTCGGCCATGTCCCGCATCGCCAGGTCGCGCGCCGAGGGCTCGATGCCGGCCTCGCGGGCCTCGTCCATCCGGCGGCGCCACTCCTGCCACGTCCGGGCGTTGCGCAGGCTCATCTCGTCGCGCTCGCCGGGCTGCAGCCACCCGAACGGCGTGACGCCGGTGATCCGCTCGTACATCGTCAGGTAGCGCAGCCGGGTCTCGGCCACCACCGCGTCGGGGATCTCCGGGCCCGGCGCCGTCTTGTCCCAGTCGAGCGAGCTGGCCCAGTCGCGCACGTACTGCTTGTCCCAGGCCACCTGCTTGCCGCCCGGCTCCCAGTCCTCGATGCGCCAGTAGCGGGAGCTGTCGGTCGTGAGCACCTCGTCGCCCAGCACCAGCTCCCCCGTGGCGGGATCGAAGCCGAACTCGAACTTCGTGTCCACCAGGATCACGCCCCGCTCGGCGGTGACCACCGACGCCCGCCGGTACAGCTCCAGCGTCAGGTCGCGCAGCCGCTCGGCGGTCTCCCGGCCCACCGCGTCGACGACCTCGGCGAACGTCATCGGCTCGTCGTGGCCCTCCTCCGGCGGCGTCTTCGTGGTGGGCGTGAAGATCGGCTCCGGCAGCTCGTCGCCCAGCACCAGGCCCTCCGGCAGCTCCACACCGCAGATCGCCCCGTCACGGCGGTAGGCATCCCACCCGCCGCCGGCCAGGTAGCCCCGGGCGATGCACTCCACCTGCACGATGTCGAGGCGCTTGCAACGCATCGCCCGATCCGCGAACTCGTCGGGGACGTCCTTGATGGAGATCACGTGGTTGGGGACCACGTCGGCGAGCTGCTCGAACCACCACGCCGACATGCCCGTGAGCATCGCCCCCTTGCCGGGGATCGGCGTCGGCAGGACGACGTCGTACACGCTGATGCGGTCCGACGCGACGAGGATCAGGTCACCGTTGCCGTCGAGGTAGACGTCACGGACCTTGCCTTGATGGAGGAGCTGCACCCCTGGTGTTCTAGCACGCGGCGCCACTCCCGGCGCCTCGCGATCTGAGCCATCGGACCAGGTCGGTGGCACCGGACCGCACCGCGACGTCGAGCGGCGTGAGGTCGTCCCAGCCGACCCAGCCGATGTCCGCGCCGCGGGCGACGAGGTACTCGGCCGCCGCATGCTGACCACCGTGGCAGGCGCTCCACAGAGCCTGGGTCACGGTGTCCCCGTCGGGTGGGCGGCCGTCGGCGCCAGATTCGTCGGCGAACGCGGCCTCCACCCGGTCCATCAGGCCCAGGGCGGCGGCGTCCTTCAGGCGGGTGCGCGCACCCCGTTCCACCAGGCGACGGGCCGCGGCCCAGTTGCCGAAGCCGACCGCGTCGGCCAGCGGGCTGCCGCCGCCCAGCACGGCGCCGTCGGCCTCAACGTCGGCGTCGGCGTCGAGGAGGGCGTCGAGCACGGCGACGTCGTCGCTGCTGGCCGCCCAGTGCAGCGGCGTCTCGGTGTGGCTGCCCTCGCCGCCGTCGAAGCGGGCGTCGACCTCGGCGCCGGACCGCACCAGCAGCGCCACCACGTCGGGCCCGTGGGGGAAGTGGCCGGGCCAGTCGGCGGCCACGTGCAGCAGCGTGCGCGAGCAGCCGCGGTCACCCAGCCGGGCCGTGACCAGCTCGGGCCACTCGGCCAGCAGGCGCTCCAGCGCCGCCACGTCGCCCGCCTGCACCAGGCGCGTCACCTCGACCGCCACCGGATCGTCGGCCGGGATGTAGGTGGCATCCACGTCCCGAGTGTGTCAGGGCTGGCGGGCGGCGGCGCTCTCGCCGCCAGCGCCGCCGCCGCCAGTCCTGGCTGTCACCGCCGTGGGATCCGGCAGTCGCTCGGGGCCTCGCTCCGCCTGGGGGCCCGTCGCATGAGGGGCATCGTGTCACGGCCATGTGAGCGCCATGTGAGGACGCGCGGCGTCGCCGGGTTGCCGCGGAGGGTGGGTCGGCGGGCACCCGGGGAGGCGTTAGTGTCGACGTCGGCGGGCCAGGACAATGCCGAGAGGCGACGTGCAGAGCCTGTCCCCCGCATCCGATCTCCAGCTCGCGTCCGACATCCAGCTCTTCGTCCCCCGCGACGAGGACCGGCAGCTGCCGCTGGTGTCGATCGTGGTCCCCGCCCTCGACGAGGAGCTGACGATCGCCGAGTTCGTCTCCTGGTGCCGGGACGGGCTCGCCAAGGCCGACGTCGCCGGCGAGATCCTGATCGTCAACAGCGGCGACGACCGCACCACCGAGCTGGCGCTGGCCGAGGGTGCCCGGGTGCTGCGCACGCCGCCGCGGGGCCTGGGCCGGGCCTACATCGACGCCATCCCCTACATCCGGGGCGAGTGGGTGATCATGGGCGACGCCGACTGCACGTACGACTTCCGGGACCTGACCGACTTCGTCGGCAAGTTCGAGGCCGGCTACGAGTTCGTGATGGGGTCGCGGTGGCAGGGGTCGATCGAGCCGGAGGCCATGCCCACGCTGCAGCAGCGCCTCGGCTCGCCGGTGACCACCAAGGTCCTCAACCTGCTGTTCCGCTCCCGGTTCTCCGACATCCACTGCAGCATGCGGGGCATCACGCTCGACGCGCTGCGGCGGATGGAGCTGCGGTCGCCGTCGTGGGAGTACGCCTCGGAGATGGTGATCAAGTCGGTCCACCTGGGGCTGCGGACCGCCGAGGTGCCCGTCCACTTCCTCAAGGACCAGGAGGGGCGCGCCAGCCACCACGTGCGGGCGGGCTGGACGTCGCCGTGGAAGGCCGCCTGGACGAACCTGCGGGCGATGCTCGTCCACGGGGCCGACGCGTTCGTCTACGTGCCGGGCCTGGTGATGGCGGCGGTCGGGCTGCTGCTCACGGTGCCGCTGACGTTCGGGCCGCAGTCGATCGGCGACGCCACCTTCTCGCTCCACTGGATGCTCGGCGGCCTGGCGCTGACGGTCGTCGGCACCCAGGGCTTCTTCCTGGGGTGCATCGCCAAGATGCTGTACGACTCCTCGGGGCGGGCGGCGCGCCGCTGGACCCGGGCGTTCGCCTACACGCGCACGGTGCTGGCCTCGGCGGGGCTGGCCGCGGTGGGCGGGCTGCTGGTGCTGCCCCTGGTGGCCGGCTGGCTCACCAACGACGAGCGGCTCGCCGACACCGGCGCCTCCGTGAACCACATGGCGATCGCCGGCATCCTCGCCCTGGTCGTCGCCTTCACCACGTTCGCGAACACCCTGCTCATCCACGCGACGAGCCTCTACACCCGGCCCAACGGCGACTAGGGACGCGTCCTGTGGGTGTCACCGGAGTGCGGCCGACGCGACGGGCGCGACCGAACCTGATCCGCCCCGGGACGTCGGCGGCGCTGCCGGCGCGGGCGGTGTTCCTGGACCGTGACGGGGTGCTCAACCGGGCGTTCGTGCGCGACGGTCACCCCTACCCGCCGGCCCGGGTCGACGACCTGGAGGTGCTGCCCGGGGTGACAGCCGCGGTCGAGCGGCTGCGGGAGGCGGGCTACCGGACCATCGTGGTGACGGACCAGCCGGACACCGCCTCGCGGTCGACCGTCGACGAGATCAACCGCGGCCTGCGGTCGGTGGTGCCGGTGGACGAGGTGCTGGTGTGTCCCCACGACGACGCGGACGGGTGCGGGTGCCTCCTGGTCGACGCCGCCGAGCGGCTGGGGATCGACCTGTCGGCGAGCGTGATGGTCGGCGACCGCGGGCGCGACGTCGAGGCCGGCCACCGCGCCGGCTGCCGCACGGTCTTCGTCGACCGCGGCTACGACGAACCCCACCCCGACCACAGCGACGCCCAGGTCCCCGACCTCCCCGCCGCCGTCGCCTGGATCCTCCACAACCCGACGCCCTGACCCCCGCGCCATGTCAGTCGGTCGAACCCCAGCGGGACTCGTAGGCCTCGCGGGTGGGGGCGGGGCCGGGGAGGGGTTCGGTGGCGGCGCCGGTGCGGAGGCCGGCGAGGGCGATGGCGAGGAGGCGGCGGCGGACGACGTCGGTCTCGTCGGGCGACTCGGTGGGCGAGCGGCGGCCGATCTGCTCCACCAGGTAGGCGACGTCGAGGGCGTTGGCGTCCGGCCGCAGCCCGCCGGAGCGGTGGGCCCGGGCGACCAGCTCGTCGATCAGCGCCCCACCCCGCCGGGCGAGCTCCCACATCTCGCGCGTGACCTCGATCCTGCCGGCCAGCGGGGCCAGGGCGCCGGAGCGCATGTCGACGCAGCGCTGCACGTAGTGGGTGAGGCCGACCCAGGCGTCGTCGTCGGCCAGGCCCTCCTCGGCCGCGACGGTCGCCTCCTCCATGGCCAGCACGCAGATGCGCTGGAGCAGCGCCGTCTTGCTGCCGTAGCGGCGGTACAGGGTGCCCATGCCGACGCCGGCCCGGGTGGCGACGGCGGCGATGGGGGCGTCGGCGCCCTGCGTGGCGAACACGTCGCGGGCGGCCTCGAGCACCAGGAGGTCGTTGCGCTCGGCCTCCGCCTGACGTCCCCGACCACGTCGGGTCGGGGGGAGTTCTTCGCTCATCACCGGCAGCCTAGTTAACGGAGCGTTTCGCTCCGATATAGTCCTGGACGTTGAACGGAACGAAACGCTCCGCAAAGGGAGAGTCCATGCGCATGTCGATCGGAGTGGTGCTGAGCGGCCTGCACGCCGACCGGGCGAAGGACCTGCCGGCGAACGCCCGCCACGCCGAGGACCTCGGCCTCGATGCCCTGTTCGTCGGCGACCACCTCTTCGCTCCCGGGCCCGTCCTCGACAGCACGCTGACCCTGGCCACGGCGGCGGCCGTCACCGAGCGCATCGGCCTCGGGTTCGGCGTGATGGTCCCGGCGCTGCGCGGGCCGGTCCGCGCCGCCAAGCAGGTGGCGACGCTCCAGGTGCTGTCCGGCGACCGGGTGATCCTGGGCGTCGGCTCGGGTGGCGACCCCTACGGCGGCGCGGGTTGGGAAGCCGCCGGCGTCCCCTACGCCGACCGGGGCCGGCTGACCGACGCGGCGCTCGCCGTCCTCCCCGACCTGATCGCCGGCAAGCCCACCCGTGTCGACGGCGCCGACGTGGCCGTCACGCTCGCTCCCGGTGCTTCGGTGCCGCCGATCTGGGTGGGCGGCAACTCGGCGGTGGCGCGGCGCCGGGCGGCCGAGCACGCCACGGGCTGGTTCCCGTCGATGCGCCTGCCCGCCGACGTCGCCCGGGGCGCCCGACACCTCGCCGAGCTGGCCGAGGCGCGGGACCGGCCGCGCCCGGACATCGCCATCGGCGGCGCCGTGCTGCTGGGCGACGACCCGCCCCCGGCCCTGCTCGACGACTTCGCCCACGGCGTGCGCGACTACGGGATCCCGGCGGAGACGATCCCCCGGCTGCCGATCACCGGCCCGCCGGCGCGCGCGGCCGAGCGGCTGGCGGAGTACGCCGAGGCCGGCGCCACCCATGCCGTCCTCGGCGTGATCGGCGACGACTGGCAATGCCAGTGCGAGCTGCTCGCCGAGACCCGAGCCCTGCTGTCCGACTGACGAAGGAGACACCGATGGACCACGACCACGACGCCGCCATCCGCGACACGGTCGCCGCCGCCCAGCAGCACCAGAACGACCTGGAGCCGCTCCTCGCCCTGCACACGCCCGACGCGCTCATCGTCAACATCGCCGGGCGACGGGTGCTGGGGCGGGACGCGATGCGCCAAGCCATGCAGGCCGCCCTGTCGACGCCGCTGGCCCAGGTGCGCACGAAGTCCGAGATCGACGACATCCGCTACGTACACCCCGACGTCGCCATCGTGAGCTTGACGAAGCAGGTCTTCGACGAGCGGGACGACGGCGACCGGGACCCCGACGGCGCCTTCCCGACCACCGGCCGCCTCACCTACGTGATGGTCCGGGACGACGACACCGGCTCCTGGCGGATCGCCTCCGCCCAGACCACCCCGGTCGCCACCTGATCAGGCCTGCCCTCAGGCGGGGTCGAGGACGACCACCGGGATCTCGCGGCGGGTGTGACGCTGGTAGACGTCGTAGCGCCCGACCGCGCCCCGGTGGAAGAAGCGTGCGAGTCCCCGGTTCCGCTCGTTGACGAGCTCCCAGAGCCGGTCCCGCTCCTCCCCCTCGGCGACCCGGGCGGTGGCCGGCCAGCGCCGCCGCCCGACCTGCACCTCCACCTCGGGCCGGGACCGGAGGTTGAGGTACCACCCCGGGTGCTGCGGGGCGCCGCCGTAGGACGCCACGACGACCTGGGCGGCGCCGTCGGTGGCGTAGACCAGCGCCGTCGCCCGGGCCTTGCCCGTCTTGCGGCCGACGGTGTGCAGCAGCAGGGTCGGGCGACCGCCGGCGTGGCGGCCCACCGCTCCCCTGGTCCACCGGTACACCCGCTGGTGCAGGAGCAGGTAGGGACCGATGACGTACGAGCCCGCGGTGTGACGCATCGGCCCGACCGTAGGGCGCCGGCGCGTAGCGTGCCGGGCGTGGAGCTCATCGAGGGGTTGAGGACGACCGGGGCGGTGCGGGAGTTCACCGACGAGGCGGTCGCCGACGACGTGGTGGTCCGCCTGTTGGAGACCGCCCGCTTCGCTCCGAGCGGTGGCAACCGGCAGGGGTGGCGGGTCGTGCTGGTGAAGGACCCGGCGGCACGGCTGGGGCTGCGGGACCGCTACCTCGACGGCTGGTACGAGTACCTGGCCATCACGGCGGCGGGCCTCAGGCCGTGGGCGCCGGTGACCGACCGCTCCGCGGAGGAGAGGGCCCTGGCCGGCGCCGCGGCGCTGCGGGAGCAGGCTCGGGCCGCTCCCGGGTTCGCCGAGCGCTTCCACGAGGTGCCGGTGCTGCTGGCGCTGTTCGTCGACCTGCGGGAGCTCGCCGCCGTCGACCGCGACCTCGGCCGCTACACCCTGGCCGGTGGCGCCTCGGTCTACCCGTTCGCCTGGAGCATCCTGCTGGCGGCCCGGGAGGAGGGCCTGGCGGGCGTGATCACCACCATGCCGATCCGCCAGGAGCCGGCCGTCCGCGAGCTGCTCGGCGCCCCCGACCACTTCGCCCTCGCCGCCGTCCTCGCCCTCGGCCACCCGGTCCGCCAACCGCGCCGCCTGACCCGCTCCCCGGTCGCCGACTTCGCCACCACCGACCGCCTCGACGGCCCACCTCTGCACTGACTCCCGCCGGGCTGTCGAAATCGGCGACCGGCTGCGTCTCACTGGTCGACGCCGCGCATCCGTGCGGCGCCCACACGATCGAGGAGACGCAGATGTCCAAGCAACGACTCCTGACCGGCCTGTGCTGGTTCATGGCCATCGAGTTCGTGATCGGCGGAGCCGCGAAGTTCCTCCCCGGGGAGACGATGTTCGGCCCGGAGTACTCGGAGCGGTTCGTCGACTGGGGCTACCCGACGTGGTTCCGGTTCGTGGTCGGCGCCGGGGAGGTGCTCGCCGCGGTGCTGCTGACCCAGCCGCGCCGGAGGTTCCTCGGCGCGGGGATCCTGGTGGTCATCCTGGGGGGAGCCGTCCTGACCCACGTCCTCAACCAGGACCCGCTCTCCGAGAGCGTCTCGGCCCCCGTCCACCTCGTACTGGCCGGCATCGTCGCCTGGGCGACCCGCCCCGCCGACTGGCGCACGCTCGTCAGCAGCTACGCCGGCTTGGGCACGACGCGGTAGTGGAGGACGAGGAACGGGAGACCGAAGAGCCAGAAGGCGTGTTCGGCGAGGAGGTCGCCATCCGGGGAGACGAACACGTCGAGCTCCTCGGCGAAGCCGTTGACGGCCAGGGCGGTCAGCTCGCGGGTGTCGGGGTCGACGTAGGTGAGGTAGTGGCCGGCGTGGTCGAGCGGACTGCGGGTGGTGAGGGTGAGGCCGCCAGGATCCCGTCGACGTCGATCGTGTCGATGCGGCTGTGGACGCCCCGCTGCGCCTCCCGCTGATTCATCGGCACGTTGGCCTGGCCCAGCGGTTGGGCCACCAGCGTGCGGTAGAGCAGGTAGCCGGGGCGCACCCAGGGCCGCCACTCGGGGACGATGTCGAGCGTGTACCTGGTGGTGTGCTCGTAGAACTCGCGCACCCGGGGGGCGACGGCCACCGGGTCGAGCTCGGGGCCGGCCAGCTCGTCGAGCGAACCGACGATGCCGACGACGGTGGCGCCGGCCACGACCGACGCCGGCATCCTCGGGTTCAACGCCGCCAGCACCCGCCCCAGGGCCGCCCCGAACAAAGGCCCGGCGACGACCTTCTGCGGCCGGAGCCCCATGGCCCCCGCCACGGCTCCGGCACCTGCGCCGACGGCGACCGGTCCCGCCGGCGTCACCCGCCCGGCGACCCACCCCGCCACCGATGCCAGCGCCCCGCTCACGAGGATCCGGTGCTCCAGCGCCGGGATCTCCCCGGGCCGCTGCCGCCGTCGGGCCACGACCTCCGACGCCGCCAGCAGCGCTCCCCCGGCCAGCGCCCACACCGGGCGACGCCGCCGCGCCAATGCCAGCCCGGCCAACGCCCCGACGCCCGCGGCGAAGGCGACACCCGACGCCAGCTGCGCTCTGTCCTGCTCCCGCGGCCCGGCGACTCCTCCCATCCCGGCCGACGCTACCGGTGGAGCCGTCAGGCCGGAGCGACGTCGGTGACCAGCCAGACGGTGCCGGAGCCGAGGGGCTGCGCGACGTCGACCACCGCGTGCGCTCCGGTGGTGGCGTCGGTCGCCAGGTAGCGGTTCTCGCCGACCGGCTCGACCGAGTCGGCCGGCACGCCGAACAGGCAGGCGGCACCGACCCGGGCCACCCACTCCGGGTCGCCCCGCCAGGGCTGGTGGCCTTCGTCGAAGCTGTGCTGCAGGGCCTCGGCCTCCGCCGTCCCGCCTTCGGAGCAGTCGGGCTCCGGTTCCGGGGCTGCCTGCCGCACCTCCGCCGTGGACGGAGGAGTCGGGGCGGCGGCCGGGGGCGGCGCCGTGGTGGTCGGTGTGGGGGCCGGCGCGACCGTCGTCGTCACCCGGCGCTGGGCGGCCGCCGTGGAGCTCGTCGGCGTGGACGTCGAGGGCCGGGGACCAGCCGACGGATCGTCGTCGCACCCGGTGGCCATGACCGCCGCGGCCAGGAGGACCGGCAGCGCCGCGGCCAGTGAGATCGCGGGTAACGCTCGCATCGGGAATGCCTTCCGCCGTTCGTGTGGACGCCCCTACAGACGCCTCACCCGGCGCACCGGTGGACACGGACTCGGAGATTTCTGGCTCTCGGAGCGGATCCGTGGGTTAGTGGCGGCCTGGGAGGTGGGGGGTGTGGCCTCCGAGGGCGAGCATGGCGAGGGCGATGAGGGGTTCGGGGCCGTGGAAGCCGAAGGCGATGCGGGTGAGGAGCCG
>DATHJB010000113.1 GCA_035316325.1 Acidimicrobiales bacterium | reverse complement strand
GGCGGCACGGGCGTCGACCACTGCGACGGCGGCACCGGCATGGCGGGCAACCGGCCCGAGGCCGATTCGGCCACCGGTTGGTGCAACACGATCGTCAACGTGCCCTGAGCCTCCGGGTCACGACCCCGTCCACGGACCACTCAGTGGACGGTCCAGAGCACGGGCCGGGACAGGCCGTCGACCACGGTGTTGCCGACGGCCTGTCCCCGATCGTTGAGGGCGTCCGGTCCGAGGCCGTGGCCCAGCTCGACCAGGTCGCCCCGGTCCCAGAAGAAGTCGCGGAGCTCGTTGCCGACCTGGAAGAACCCGACCACCTGGCCGCGCTCGTTGATCCGGGTGGGGGCGATCGGGGGACCGCCCGCCGTGCCGAGGTCGACCAGCTCACCGTCGTCCCACCGGTAGGCCATCGTCTCCTGCGACGAAAGCGCGGTGATGCCGATCACCTGGCCCCGATCGTTGATGTCGACGGCGTTCGAGATCGGGGTGGGCAGGTCGCCCGCGGGCAGGCCGAGCGGGACCTCCTCGCCGCGGTACCAGAGCACCGCCACTCCGAACGGCCCGGTCTCGGCGTCGGCGCGGATCCCGACCACCTGACCCCGCTGGTTGACCGCCGCGGAGATGCCCGACTCGCCGATCCAGGCGAACCTTCCGTGGCGCCACAGGAACGGCCGGCGCACGGACCCGTCCCTCGACGTCAGGGTCCCGGCCACGTACCCGTTGTCCGACAGGTCGGCGACGGCCACGTCGTACCCGTCAGGCGGGAGGATCGGGACGAACGTGCCGTCCGTCTCCCACACGCCGGACACGTCGCGGCCACCATCGCCTGGCGAGTAGCCGCCCAGGACCTGACCCCGCTCGTTGAGGTGACGCCCCGTGAAGCTCGTCGCATCGGGGCTGCCGTGCAGCTCGGTCACCCGTCCCCGGAACCAGAGGTACAGCCGGCGGTCGGAGCGGACGAGCACCTGACCGCGGTCGTTGATCTGGACGGCGGAGCCGCCCAGGACCGGGTCGGACTCCATCAGCTGGATGACCTCGCCCCGCTGCCACAGGACGGGCTGGAAGCTGGACTGACCGACCACCTGGCCCCGGTCGTTGACGTCGTGGGCGTTCCCGTTCGGTTCGATCCCCTCGACGTCGAGCAGCGGGAGCACGGTGGTGGTGACCTCCAGCCCGGGCGCCGGGTCCACCGGGCCGGCCCCGACCGGCGCCACCAGGGCGAGCACCAACCCGACCACCACGGGCCCCACCGCCCCGAGTCGCCAACCCCGTCCCACGGATCGCCCCATCGGTCGCCTCCCACCTCGAGAACCGCAAGTTACGGCAAGTAGAAACTAGGCCCTCGCCCGCCCCCGAGGGCGCCGATCGAGGTCCACCACCAGTCGCATCGGCGACGACCTCACGACCCGTCGACGCTCCAGTGCCACGGCTCCGACGGGAGGTTGTAGAGGCCGAGGGGCGGGGCGTGGGCCTCCATCCAGGTGAAGCAGGCGGACGAGCGGCTCTCGATCAGCGCGCCGTCGCACGAGAAGTCGACCGCCAGGCCCACCTCGTGCATCGACGACCCCGGCCGGGCGGTGGGCGGTGTGCACTGGCCCGACGGCATCTCGTAGATCGCGTAGTCGCTGCGGCCGCAGTGCTCCTGCCGCAGCTCGATCTGCCGCTCGTGGGAGCGGTGGCCGGAGCCGGTGAGCGTGTGGCCGTCACGCTGGGCGGCGACGACCAGGGCCTCCACGTTGGGGGCGATGCTGCGGGCCACGGTGATGCCCCGGACCGTCGCCAGGTCGACGGACCCGTCGGCTGCCGGCCCGGCCGCCGTCTCCTGGCGGTACGACTGGGCCCAGCGGAGCACGTCCTCGACGTACTCGCCGGAGTCGTTGTAGGCCCGGAGAGCTGCGGTGTAGTCGCCGGGGGCGCCGTTGCGGCCGACGAGGCGGGCCGCGGCGTGGATGGCGTCGTCCGGCTGCCACGGGTCGGCCAGGCCGTCGCCGTTGCCGTCGGTGGCGTAGCCGTCGCCCTCGCGGCCCTCGGGCACCGGCG
>DATHJB010000112.1 GCA_035316325.1 Acidimicrobiales bacterium | reverse complement strand
TCCGAGAACTCGTGGTCGCCGAGACGCACGCCATCCTGGGTGACCGTCCGCCGGAAGTGGATCACCGGCGAGGCGAGGCGCACGATCTCCTCGACGGCGGTGGGCGCCAGCCCGTCGACGTCGGCCAGCCACCGCTCGCGCTGGTCCGTGTGATCGCTGAGGAGCCACATGCCATGGGCGATGGCGTTGCGGGTGGTCTCGTTGCCCGCCGCCACCAGCAGGATGAAGAACGACGCCAGCTCCTCGGGGGTGAGGTGCTCGCCGTCGACCTCGCTGGTCACCAGGGCGGTGATCAGGTCGTTCTGCGGGTCGCGGGTGCGGGCCTCGGCCAGCTCCTGCACCATCGCGGCGAGGTCCTGGCCGGCGGTCAGCAGCGCCCCGATGACGGCCGCCGGATCCTCGATGTCGCTGACGTACTCGGGATCGGTGAAGCCCAGGATCACGTTGGTGCAGTCGAAGATGAACTCCTCCTGGCTGCGCGGGATGCCCATCAGGTCGACGATCACCCGCAGCGGCAATCGCGCCGCCACCTCGGTGACGAAGTCGCACGACCCCCGCTCGGCGATGGCGTCGACGATCTCGGCGGCAACACCCTCGACGTCCGCCCGCAGCAGCTCGAGCTGCCGGGGCGTGAACCCCCGCGACACGATGCGCCGCAGCCGGGCGTGGCGCGGGTCGTCCAGGTTGATCATCGAGCCGAAGAACTCGAGGAACGGCACCGGCAGATCGAGGATGTTGGTGCCTTTGCCCGAGCAGAACAGCGCCGGCTGCCGGCTGGCCTCGACCAGGTCGGCGTGGCGGGTCACCGCCCAGTACTCCGTCTCAGGCTGGCTCAGCTCCGGGACCTCCGGATAGACCAGCTCCGGCACGACCATGCGGGCGATGGGGCGCTCGGTGCGCAGCAGAGCGAACGCCGCCTCGCGGTCGGCCAGGGGCCGGGCCCACCACTCCAGGTCCGAGAGGTCGATCTCGTCGACGGCGCTCGTAGACACAGCGATTCCCTTCGTCCACCCTCGATCTCACCGACACCGGCGTCAGTCGGGCTCACGCTACCCAGCACACCGCGACGGCCGCAGCGAAGCGCCACCCCGCATCGACATCGAGCAGTGGCGCTCAGAAGGCGAGCAGGCTTCGCAGTGCCGGTAGCACCCGATCCTTGGCCGACCAGATCGCCTCGAGCTGGGGAGCGAACGGGATCGGGGTGTCGAGGCCGCCGAGCCGTCGGACCGGCGCGTCGAGGCAGTCGAACGCCTCGTCGGCGATGGTCGCCGCAACCTCTGCGCCGAAGCCGCCGCTCGTCGGCGCCTCGTGCAGGACGAGCACGCGCGAGGTGCGGCGGACGGAGTCGAGCACCGTGTCACGGTCCCAGGGTTGGAGCGAGCGGAGGTCGACGACCTCCACGTCGGCCTCTCCGGCGTCCGAGAGGACCCGCGCTGCCTCCAGCGCCCACGTCACGCCGACGCCGTACGTGACGACGGTGGCGTCGCGGCCGGGGCGTGTGATCTGCGCCTCGCCGATCGGCACCGTGTGGTGTCCGTCCGGGACCGTGCCTCTGCCGTTGCGGTACAACCACTTGTGCTCCAGGAACAGCACGGGGTTGCCGTCGTCCAGCGCCGCGAGCAGGAGTCCTTTGGCATCCGCCGGAGTGGCCGGCGCGACGATCTTCAAGCCGGCGACACCACAGAAGTAGGGCTCGATGTTCTGTGAGTGGAACGGGCCGGCCCCGAGACCACCACCGACCGGTGCCCGGACGACCACCGGGACCGGTGCACCCCAGCGGTAGTGCGTGGTCGCCAGGTTGTTCACCAGCTGGTTGAAGCCGCAGGAGACGAAGTCGCCGAACTGCAGCTCGACGATCGGACGGAACCCGTCGAGCGCGAGCCCGAGGGCTGCGCCCAGCGCCCCCGATTCGATGATCGGGGTGTTGCGCACCCGCTGGGAGCCGAACTCCTCCACGAACCCGGCGGTCACCTTGAAGACGCCGCCGTACCCGGCGATGTCCTGCCCGAGGATGACGACGCCCTCGTCGGCCCGCAACGCCTGGCGCAACCCGTCGGAGATGGCGTCGATGTAGCGCATCTCCTTGCCATCACCCGCCGTGCGGGCGCTCGCCGGCGCTCGCCGCAGCGGCCGTGGCATGGCGTACACGTCCATGCGCTCGGACGCGGCGTCAGAGGTGGGCAGCGGTGCGGCCAACGAGTCGGCCACGAGTGCGTCGATGTCGGCCTGCACCTCGGCGCGGAGCTGTTCACGTTGGACTTCGTCGAGCCAGCCCTGGTCCTCGAGCGCCCGTTCGAGGAGCGTGACGGGATCGCGCTCGGCCCAAAGCGTCAGCTCGTCGGACGGCACGTAGTCGACACCGGAGGCTTCCTCGTGACCGCGCATGCGGTAGGTCATGCACTCCAGCAGGGTCGGGCCACCACCGGCCCGCGCCTGAGCCGCCGCTCGGCGGACGGCCTCGCGCACGACCAGCACGTCGTTGCCGTCGATGCGCTCGCCCGGCATGCCGTAGCCGACGGCGCGGTCGACGAGCTCGGCGCAGGCGTACTGGTCCCCCACCGGCGTGGACAACGCCCACTGGTTGTTCTCGACCACGAACACGACGGGCAGCTTCCCGACGGCGGCGAGGTTCATCGCCTCGTGGACGTCGCCTTCGCTCGTCGCCCCGTCGCCGACGAGCGCGACGGCGACCCGGTCCTCGCCCCGCAGCTGCGCGGCCAGAGCGAGGCCGTCGGCCACCGGCAGCATGGCCCCCAGGTGGCTGATCATCCCGACCACGTGGTGGTCGAGGCTGCCGAAGTGGAAGGTGCGGTCCCGTCCGTTCGTGAAGCCCCCGTCCCGGCCAAGGAGCTGGCGGAACAAGCGAGCGAGATCGACCTTGCGCCCGCAGAAGACCCCGAGGTTGCGATGCGTCGGAAGGATCCAGTCGTCCTCTTCGAGCGCCGCGACGATGCCGACCGAGACGGCCTCCTGCCCAAGTCCCGAGAACCACTTCGACAGATCGCCCCGGCGCAGGAGTGCGAGCATCTTGTGCTCGATCAGCCGCGGCAGGAGCAGGGCTCGATACAGCGAGAGCAGATCGGCCCGGTCGCTGGCGAACCCAGATGGATCGTTCATCGAGCACCTGCCTCGAGACGTCTGGGACATCACTCATGATGCCATCCGGACCGGCTCCGGTCGTTACGCTCCGCCGGTGCGGGACAGGAGGCTCGATGAGTGAGCCGGGGACGGTCGGGCGGCGGTGGGGTATCGGCCTGTGCGCCGCCGCGGTGATCCTGGGCGGGCTCGCCGTCATCGGCGGCGTCCAGCGCATGTCGGGGATGGGCGACCGCGTCGGGGGCTACCCGGCGGTGGCGGCCGGCCGGGAGGAGCTGGTCACCTTCGACGACGCGGGCGGCAAGACCGCCTACTTCGAGTCCACGTGCTTCGACTGTGGCGACGACAGCAACGCCGTCGCGCCTGACTTGGAGATCACGTCCGAGGACGGCGACAGCCTCGATGTGGGTGCCTATGCGACCGACGGGACCGCGACCCCGAGCTACAACGACGGGTTCTTCAGCTATACGAGAGGCCGGTTCGACGGCGAGCCCGAGTACACGTTCCGGATCCCTGAACCGGGCACCTACCGGGTGCGCGTGGGATCCAGCGATGCTCCCGATGCGCAGATGCGGCTGGGCCCGAGCGTCGCCCGGACGTGGTTCTCGGGTCTGCTGCTGACCGTCGGCGGGGTGATCGTGGGCGTCGTCCTGCTGGCAGCGGGTGTGGTCGTTCTGCTGGTCGCCGGGTCGCGCCGCCGCCGGTGGCGCCGACAGGCGGCGGCGGGGTCCTGGCCGCCGGCCGGCCCGTAGCCTCGGCCCATGGTCGCCCGATGGCTGCGACACGGGCTTTGGCGCCCCTTCGAGCTGGCCTGCCGGCGATCACCGCTGGTCCCGTTCCGGGTCACGGTCGCCGAACCGGTCGCCGGGGTGCGGGTCGTCCGCATCGACAACGCGGTCACGCGCCTGATCGGTCGGATCGGTGGCGGCTACGACTACTCGGTCAGCTACCTCGTGGGTGACGAGCTGCTGGTCGACACCGGGTTCCCGTGGGCGGCCCGAGCCCTGCGCAGCACCCTGGGCGAGCTCGGAGTGACTGCCCGGCTCACGCACGTCGTCAACACGCACTCCCACGAGGACCATGTCGGCAACAACGACGTGCTCGCCCAGGTCAGCGCGGCGCAGATCCTGGTACACCCCGCGGCGATCCCGGCCGTTCGGTGGCCGGCGCAGGTCCCTTGGTACCGGGGGTTCATGTTCGGCCCCCTCACGGGCAGCCGGGTCACCGCCCTCGGCGCCCGGCTCGAGGTGGGCGCGTTCTGCTTCGAGGTCGTCGCCACGCCCGGGCACACGCCGGACCACGTGTGCCTGTTCGAGCCCCAGCGCGGCTGGCTCTTCGCCGGCGACCTCTACGTCGACGACCGGCTCGACGCCCAACTCCCCGACGTCGACGGACCCTGCTGGATCGCCAGCCTGGAACACGCGATCTCTCTCGGCGCCCGGGTCCTCTTCGACGGCCACGGCCTCGTCATCCACGGGCAGGCCGCGGTCCGGGAGGCCCTCGACACAAAGCGGATCTTCCTCGAGTCGGTGCGCGACCGCACTCGACGCGAGGCCCCCGACGCCCGCTCCCTCCCCGAGCTCACCCGCCGCGTGTTCGCCGCCGATGGTCCCCTCGACCGCCTGTCGCGCCAGGAGGGCCGGCTCTCACTGCTGACGGGGTCGAACTTCTCGCGCAGCCACCTCGTCCGCTCGTTCCTCCCCACCGGCGACATCTGATGGGCTACTGCCTGGGTGTCGACATGGGCACGACCTACACCGCGGCCGCGGTGTGGCGGGACGGCACGGTCGAGGTGGCCAGCCTCGGCAACCGGGCCCCGGTCGTGCCGTCGATGGTGGCGGTGAGCGCCGGCGGCGAGGTGCTCGTCGGCGAGCCCGCAGCCCGCCGGGCGGCGACCGACCCCCTGCGTGTGGCTCGGGAGTTCAAGCGACGCATCGGTGACCCGACCCCGGTCATCGTGGGTGGTTCGCCCTACTCGGCCGACGCCCTCGTCGCCCTGTTGTTGCGGTGGGTGGTCGATCGGGTGAGCGAGACCCAGGGCCAGGCACCCTCGGCCATAGCCGTGGCGCACCCGGCGAACTGGGGCGAGTACAAGAAGGACCTCCTGCGCCAGGCCATCGCCCGGGCTGATCTCGACGACGTGGCGCTGGTCACCGAACCCGAGGCCGCCGCCATCCACTACGCCTCCCAGGAGCGCGTCGAACCCGGCTCGGTGGTGGCCGTCTACGACCTGGGGGGCGGCACCTTCGATGTCGCCGTGCTCCGCAAGACCGAGGGCAGCTGGGAGATCCTCGGCGAGCCCGAGGGCATCGAGCGCCTGGGCGGCATCGACCTCGACGAGGCCGTGTTCCGCCACGTCGCAGCCGCGACCGACGACGCGATCGTGACGCTCGATCCCGACGACCGGGGCGCCCAGGTCGCCCTCGCCCGGCTCCGCAGCGACTGCGTCGAGGCCAAGGAGGCGCTGTCGTCGGACACCGCCGTGTCGATCCCGGTGACCCTCGCGGGCTCCCACCGCGACGTGCGCCTGACCCGGGCGGAGTTCGAGGACATGGTGCGGGCGCCGCTGACCGGCACGATCACCGCACTGGGCAGGGCGCTGCGCTCCGCCCGGGTCACCCCGGCCGAGGTGGACGCCGTGCTGCTGGTGGGCGGATCGTCGCGGGTGCCGCTCGTCGGTCAACTCGTCGGTGCCGAGCTGGGCCGCCCCGTCGCCATCGACGCCCACCCGAAGTACGGCGTGGCACTCGGCGCCGCCACCGTCGCCGCCGAGCACCATGCGACCAGAACCACCGAAGCCCACCAGGCCGACGCCCCCGCCGGCGACCGGGCGCCGGTCGCGGCGGGCCCCGACGTCGGGGAACCGCCCGCTCCCGTCCCGATCCCCCAGGGACCGCCCGGCGCTCGGCGCGCCCGCGGGCCGGTCTGGTTGACCGTCGGGGCCCTGTCCGCCGTGGCTGTCGTCGCGAGCGCCTTCTTCCTGCGCGACCCCGGCGACGACCCGGCCGGCGGCGGTGAGACCACCACGACAACCGCAGGCATGGCCCCGGGCGGTGCGGAGGTGCCGGACTTCGACGCCGACTTCGTCGGCAGCGTCGGCGAGGGCCAGGAGCTGATCGACTGGCTCCTCGACCACGAGGGCCAGGCCGTGCACCTCGATCTCAGCTTCAGCGATCCGCCCGACGAGACCGACTCGCCGCCCTTCTGGACCAACTGCGAAGGGCTACCCGCGGCCGAGCAGCCGAGCACCGCCTTCTGCGACGCCTGGGTCCTCCACGTCCTCGGCGACGACACGACCGACCCGCCGTTCCCCGAGTCCCGCGACCTCTACCACCTCGAGGGCTACTTCCTGGTCGGGACCAGGTCGGGACCCAACCAGGGGTACTACAGCATCCCCGTCGAGCCCGTCTCGGCCCAGGACGCCCTCGGGCAGGGCTAGGCCGGACGAGGCCGAGGCCTGCTGCAACCGGCGGGCTCCGGTCGGGCATGCTGGCGGCTCCTGGAGGAGGGTGCGGGTGGCGGTTCGAGAACAGGAACAAGCGCAGCCGGCAGAGCGGGCGGCGGCGAGACGGCTGGGGGTCCTGCGTCAGGCCGCCCTGGCCTCCACCCTGCTCGTCGGCGTCCTCGGCGGCGTGGCCGTCTGGCGTGCCGTCGACCGCCTCGA
>DATHJB010000111.1 GCA_035316325.1 Acidimicrobiales bacterium | reverse complement strand
TGACGTTAGCGGTAGACCGATCGGAGCAAAGGTGATTGACGTAACCGCACATCCCACTAGTACCGGCAGCACCACGCCGCGCACAGACCGCGACGAGCGCCGGACGCTGGACCCACGTTTCGCCGAGTACCGGAAGACCGGCGACCGCAAGCTGCGCAACGAGCTCATCGAAGACCACCGTTGGTTGGCCGTCCACTGCGCCCGGCGCTTCGCCCACAAGGGCGAGCCGCTCGACGATCTGGTGCAGGTGGCGATGCTCGGCGTGCTGAAGGCGATCGACCGGTTCGACCCGACGTACGGGGTGATGTTCACCACGTTCGGCGTGCCCACCATCCTCGGTGAGCTGCGCCGCCACTTCCGCGACAAGACGTGGACGCTCCACGTCCCCCGTCGCGCCAAGGAGCTGTACCAGGTGGTCAGCGGTGTCGTCGACGAGATGCACCAGACCCTGGGCCGCTCCCCCACCATCCCCGAGATCGCCGAGCGGGCCGGGGTCACCGTCGAGGACGCCCTCAACGCCCTCGAGGTGAGCGGCTGCTACCGCGGCGTGCCGCTGGCCCCGCCCAGCGACGACGACACCGCCGACGCCATCACGCTCGGCGGCAGCGACCCCGGCTACGCCGCGGCCGAGGCCAAGCTGACGGTCCGCACGCTGCTCGACGCCCTGCCCACCGAGCGGGAGCGCCTGATCATCAAGATGCGCTTCGTCGACGGTCTCACCCAGTCGCAGATCGCCGAGAAGATCGGCGTCAGCCAGGTGCAGATCTCGCGCCTGCTGCGGGCCTCGCTCGACAAGATGCGCCACAAGCTCGAATCCGAGCGCTAGTCCCGCACCCGAGCGAACCCCGAGCGAGACCCCTACACCTGGTGACGAGGGATCTCGGCCCAGACGCGTGTGCCGCCGTGGGAGGCGCGGGCGCTGCCCCACGCGGTGGCCACCGTCTGGACGATGGCGAGGCCGCGGCCGGAGAACAGCGCGCCCGTGACCGGCTCCAGCGGCATGGGAGCGTCGGGCGCGCCCTCGTCGACCACCTCGAGGCGCACGCAGCCCGGCAGGAGCTCCAGCCGCAGCTCCACCTGGCCGTCGCCGTGCAGCACGGCGTTGGTGAACAGCTCGCTGACCACCAGGAGCAGGTCGTCCATGGTGGCGCTGAGACCCCAGGAGCGCAGCGAGGAGCGCACGAGCGCCCTGGCGCGCGGGATCTGGTCGGAGCGTCCCGGGAACTGCTCGGCTACTTGCATCACTCCTCCGGCCCGCTATCCAACCACGTGCTCCGCGCCCGCCACTTGTCTTCCCGCTGTCGGTGCCCTGAACCAACCCGATCTGAACCGACGTGGCGCGCCGCCACCCGGAGAGAACGTAGAGTTCGCCGCTGGGTTCACCAGGAGGTGCACTGTTGACTGACCCATCCGAGTCGGCACGGGGCCGGAAAGCCACTGCGGCATCGGCGCCGGACGCGAGCCATCTGCTCCCAGAGCTGGTGGCCCACCTGCGCGAGAACCGCACCCAGCTGCGCGAGGAGTGGGCCCGGCGCATCACCGACGCCCGCCTCCTCACGGCGATGACCCCGGAGGAGCTGTTCTCCGAGGCCACCTCCGTGTACGACAACTACGTCGAGGTGCTGGAGACCGGCAGCGTGGAGGCCCTGCAGGACTACGCCCGCAGCCTGTCGGAGCGGATCATCCCCCGGGGCGTCGAGACCGAAGAGGTCCTCGGCATCGTGCTGCTGCTGCGCGACGTGCTCGCCCGGTCGCTGTTCAAGAAGTACCAGGGCGACTTCGACCTGCTGAACCGGGTGCTCGACGCCTACGAGCCGGCGGCCAACCGCATCGCCAACACGGTGGGCGTGTCGTTCGTGCAGGAGCGCGAGCGCATCATCCGCCAGCAGCAGGAGGCCATCCGCGAGCTGTCGACACCGGTGCTGCAGGTGCGCGAGCGCCTGGTGATCCTCCCGATCATCGGCATCCTCGACAACCAGCGGGCCCGCCAGCTCACCGAGCAGCTCCTCAAGGGCATCCGCACGCACCGCGCCAAGGTGGTCGTGATCGACATCACCGGCGTCCCGGAGATCGACTCCACGGTGGCGAACCACCTGGTGCAGACCGTCGAGGCGTCCCGCCTCATGGGCGCCAGCGTGATCATCACCGGCCTGTCGTCGGAGATCGCCCTCACGCTGGTGACGATCGGCGTCGACCTGTCGAAGATGAACGCCGTCGGCGACCTGCAGGGCGGCATCGAGCAGGCCGAGCGCCTGCTGGGTTACGAGGTCACGCAGACCGCTACGGGTGAGCGCGTCGGCGAGATCCGCTGAACGCCGGTCCCGAGGCAACGACATGTCACACGTCCCGGTCCTGCGCCAACGGGGATATCTGATCGCGACCATCCAGGCCACGATGTCCGACAGCGAGGCCGAGGACCTGCAGCACGACCTGATGGAGCAGGTCTCCCGCTACCGGGCCCGCGGGATCGTGGTCGACACCACCGCGCTCGACGTCCTCGACTCGTTCGCGGCCCGGACGCTGCGCACGATCGCCCACATGACCCGCCTCCGGGGTGCCCGGACGGTGCTGGTGGGGATCCAGCCCGAGGTCGCGTTCGCCATGGTGCAGCTGGGGATCACCCTCGAGGACGTCGACACCGCGCTCGACCTCGAAGAAGGTCTCATGCTGCTCGACGAGCTCATCACGGAGTAGCGACGTGGACGGCCGGCGCCCGACCGACGTGGCCCACATCTCGATCACCACCGACGCCGACATCGTGAAGGCGCGCCAGGTGGGACGCGAGATGGCAGCCACAGGGGGCTGCGGCGCCACGGACCTCACGATGGTCGCCACGGCCATCTCCGAGATCGCCCGCAACATGCTCACCCACGCCGGCCGCGGCGAGCTGCAGCTCGAGCTGGTCGACGACACCGGGCGGCGCTCGCTGCTCATCACCGCCCACGACGAGGGGCCCGGCATCGCCGACGTCAAACGGGCCCTGGAGGACGGGTTCACCACCGGCGACGGCCTCGGCCTGGGCCTGCCCGGCGCACGCCGCCTGATGGACGAGTTCACCATCATCACGAAGCCCCGACGTGGTACGACGGTGATCATGCGCAAGTGGTGCGGCGAGTGACGGGTCACGAGTAGCCGAGTCGTCGATGGCCGACAACCCGTTCCTCGACTGGGCCGTCGCCAGCCGGCCGATGGTCGGCCAGGCGCTGTCCGGCGACATCGCCACCGTCCTCGCCACCAGCACGCGGGCCGTGCTGGCCGTGATCGACGGCCTGGGCCACGGCCCCGAGGCGGCCGAGGCGGCCGAGCTCGCGATCAGGGTGATCGAGCAGAACCGGGCGGAGCCGGTCGAGGCGCTGCTGCTGCTGGCCCACGAGCGCCTCGCCGAGAGCCGGGGTGTCGCCGCCACCCTGGCGATCGTCGACGGCGAGACGGGCCGGATGGACTGGCTCGGGGTCGGCAACGTCAACGGCACCCTGCTGCGGGCCGACGAGATGGCCCGGCCCCGCAACCACGGCGTGTTCCTGTGCCGCGGCGTGCTGGGCTACCTCCTGCCCAACCTGCACGTGAGCGACCCGTTGCAGCTCGCACCGGGCGATGCGCTCGTGATCGCCACCGACGGCGTGCGGGGCGACCTCACCAGCCCGATCCGGCCCGAGGTCGCGGTCGACCGGCTGGCCGAGACGATCCTGGCCGACCAGGCCACCTACGAGGACGACGCGCTCGTGCTCGTCGCCCGCTACCGCGGCCGGAACGTGAGCTGACCCACCCATGCCCTACAGCCCCGCCAACCTCGCCGCCACGTACCGCGCCACCCTGGCCCGCTACGTCGAGGCCGGGGAGGAGAGCCAGCTCGCCGAGGCCTACCGGCTGGGCCGGGCCGCCTGCGCCAACGGCGCCACCATCCTCGAGCTGGTCGACGTCCACCGCGAGGCCGTGGCCGACCTGTTCGACACGGCGCCGGACGGGCCGGCGCAGAAGGCGATCGACGCCAGCTTCGGCTTCCTCGCCGAGGCGCTGTCGACCTTCGAGATGACCCAGCGCGGCTACTGGGAGGCCCACGAGGCCGTGCAGCGGGAGCGGGCGATCGCCCGGATGCTGCAGCGCGACCTGATGCCGACCGCGGCCCCGATCCCCGCCGGGCTCGACGTGGCCGTCCGCTACCTCCCGGGTGGCACCGACACCCACGCCGGCGGCGACTGGTACGACGTGCTCGACCTGCCCGACGACCGGGTGGGGCTGGTGGTGGGCGACGTGACCGGCCACGGGGTTGCCGCCGCGGCCACGATGGGCCAGCTGCGCATCGCCGTGCTGGCCTACGCCCTCGGCGGTCGCGAGCCCGCCGGCGTGATCGAGGACCTCGACGTGCTGGTGGAGCGGCTCGGTGCGGGCGACATCGCCACCATGGTCTACGTCACCGTCGACCCGGCGCGGCACGAGCTGGTGGTCACCAGCGCCGGGCATCCGCCGCCGGTGGTGATCGGCCCCGACGGCGCGTCGCACCTGGTCAACGGGGGTCACGGGCGGCTGCTGGGCGTCAGCCCGCCGCCCGAGGAGCGTCACCAGGTGGCGCTGCCGCTGCCGGTCGGGGGCCACGTGCTGATGTACACCGACGGCCTGGTGGAGCCGGCCGAGCGCTCGGGTGAGGACGGCCTGGCCCTGCTGGCCCGGGCCACCGAGGGCTTCACCGGCAGCGCCGAGGAGCTGTGCGACCACGTGCTCGCCGAGCTCGCCCCCGACGGCGCCCGTGACGACATCTGCATCCTCGCCGCCACCCTTCTCGGCTGACGTATCGCGCCGGCCGACGGTGGGGACGCTTCCATGGTGAGAGATCCCTTCGGTGTCTGGACGTCAGGCCGCTTGCAGGTGGTCTGTCAGATCATCCACGTGGAGCACCTGCGCAAGGGCACGGTGGTCGACCTCGTGACGCTCGAGCCGTGCGACCGCGGCCTGGAGCGGGTGCCGGCCGGCACGCCGCTGTCGCTGGGCTTCGGCGCCGAGCCGTCGACCGACGCCCAGCTGGAGCTCGAGGCGATCATGAGCCACTGGGAGGCGGGCGGCGCGCTGCTCGACCTGCAGGTCGAGGACGCCGACGACGGCCTGCGCTACCAGTTCTCGTGTGGTGACGAGCAGCTGATCCTGCTGGTCGACACGAACGCCTGACCAGCAGGACCAGACCACTGCGTTGCTAGCTGACGGCGGCCTTGCGGTTGGCGGCGGCCTTGCGGTTGTTCGTCTCGACCGCCTCGGCGTCGTCGGCCTCCTCGGTGACGTCCGGGCGACCGGCCCGGATCACCTTCACGTACACCCAGCCGGCCGCACCGGCGACCAGTGCCAGGAACAGGGGCTTGCGGCGACGCTTGCGGGGCTGCCCGTCGTCGTCGGCGTTCTTGCGGAATCCCATGGGGAACCTCCTTCGTCACGAGATGTCTTCCCGGTGACGGGACGGCGAACCCCCTTCGCAGGACACGCCCGAGGTTGCGACCTGCGACGACGGGGAAACCCATGTCCGTGACAACGCTTGCTGGGGCCGATCTCACCACGCTGAGCCTCGACGGCGACGCCCTCGTGCGCCTGCTGGCGGCGACGGTGCTGGGCGCGGCCGTCGGCATCGAGCGCGAGGCGGGCGACCAGCCGGCCGGCTTGCGCACCCACATCGCCGTGGCGTTGGGCGCGGCACTGTTCGGCGTCATCTCCACGCTCGGGTTCCTGGAGCTCGAAGGCCGGCGCTCCGGCACGAACGTCAACATCGACGTCACCCGCGTCGCGTCCAACGTCGCCGTGGGCATCGGCTTCCTCGGGGCGGGCGTGATCTTCCGCAGCGGCAACTCCATCCGCAACCTCACCACCGCCGCCAGCCTCTGGACCGTCGCCGCCATCGGCCTGGCCTGCGGCGTCGGCGACATCGGCACCGCCGCGGTCGCCACCGTCGTGCTGCTGGGGAGCCTGGTGCTGCTGCGGCCCCTGCGCGACACGATCCGCCGCCGCTGGTCCCGCACGTCGCTGACGGTGCGCGTCCACCTCGCCACCGGCGCCGACGCCACGGCGTTCCTGGCGCGGCTCGACGAGCTCTCCGAGGTGGAGCTCGACAAGGTGTTCCTGGAGAAGGAGGACGGGCACGTGGTGGTGGCGGCCACGCTCAGCGCCCGGCCCGACCAGGTGCGCCTCTGGATGACCCACGTGTCGACCTCGTCCGACGTCGACTCCCTGGTGCAGGTCTGAACGCCGGCCGCGCACCCTCCGAGGCCGGAAGTGCCAGACTGTCGGAGATGTCCCCGGGGAACGAGCCGACGACCGACCAGGTGCTGTTCGTGTCGAGCAGCCGCGACGGCAACCGCACCGTCGTGAAGCTGGTGGGCGAGCTCGACCTCCACGGCACCGACCGGCTCACCGCCGAGGTGCAGCAGGCGCTGTCGGATTCGGCGGAGATCGTCGAGATCGACGCCGAGAGCCTCACGTTCGCCGACTCGGCGGGCCTGCGGGCCGTGCTGCTCGCCCGGGCAGAGGCGATGCGCACCGGCGCCAAGTTCCGCCTGGTCAGCGTGTCGCCGTCGGTCGGGCGGGTCATCGAGATCGCCGGCCTGGCCGAAGAGCTGCTCCCGGCCCCCAGCGGCCAGTAGCCCGGTCGCTCGGGCGGCCTCGCCACCTAGCCGACGCCGCTGCCCCGCAGGCGGGTGGCGGCGGTGAACACCACCTCGCCGTCGTCGCGGGCGAACTCGTGCGACTCGGTGACCACGTCGAGGATCTGGTAGCTGAGCGCCAGCCGGTCGGCGTCGGGGCCGCCGATGCCCCGGTCGCGGGTGGTGCCCTCCACGCACAGCAGGGTGCCCCGGATCGTGAACGAGACCCGGATGGGGTTGCCGCCCCCGGCCTCGATCAGCGTGGCGCACACCTCGTCGACCACCACCCGGAAGTCCTCGACCTCCTCGAGCGGGAGGCCACAGGCCGTGGCCACCCCGCTGGCCAGGAGGCGGGCCAGGCGCATGAAGCGGCTGTCGCCCGGCAGCTCCAGCACGATGGGGCTCGGCAGTAGATCGTCCACACTCAGCTCCCTCGACGCGGGTTGGCTACCCGGCGATCCCGCGCCACACACGTCGCACTGCACGTCGGCCTCACGGGGAGAGCACCACCAGGGTCGCCGCTCCGGGCAATGACACCGTCGTCACGTCGTCGCCCAGCGGGTCGGGCAGCACCGACGACGCCGGCTTGCCGAGCGCCCCCTTGGCACCGGGCAGGTCGGCCTCGGCGCCCCGGCTCACCGCCAGGATGCACCCGTCGGCGTCGACCACCAGCGCCGGCGCGTCCACGAGCTCCAGCAACTCGTCCACCAACGTCTCCAGCCACTCCACCCGCTCGATGCGCTCGTCGAGCAGCCGCACCACCCGCTCGAGGTCGCCCGCCGCCCGATCCATCTCCTGCCGCGCCGCGTCGAGCAGCCCGGCATCGCTCGGGTCTTCCGTCCAGTCGTCAGCCATCGGCGCAAGAGGTATACCCGACATGACCTACGGGGAGATACATCGGAAATGGGAAGAAAGGCGTCGCGTCACCAGACGCAGTGCCGGCAAACGCTGGCTCGGCTGCGTGCTGCCAGCGACGCCGCGCTCGCGGCCGCCACCCTGCCGCGCGACCCCGTGCCCCACCGGCACCTCGCCGGCGCCGACGTCCGCCCCGCGGTCGAGCCGGAGCTGTGGACCGACCACGTCCGCTACGACCGGCGCCGCGACGAGGCGGCGCTGGCGACGCTCGTCGACCACTACCGGCCGCACGCCGAGTCGCAGGCCCGCCGCCACTACCGCCGGGGCGAGCCGCTGGAGGACCTCACCCAGATCGCCCTCGAGGCCATGCTGCTGGCGCTCAAGCGCTTCGACCCGGAGCGTCGGCTCCCGTTCCTGGCGTTCGCCCGCCCGACGATGACCGGCATGATCCGCCGGCACTTCCGCGACACCGGCTGGTCGATCCGGGTGCCGCGGCGGGTCCACGAGATGGCCAGCCCCATGCGCGAGGCCCGCGAGCTGCTCACCCACGACTTCGGGCGCGAGCCGTCGCACGCCGAGGTGGCCGACTTCATCGGCGCGGAGGAGAGCGAGGTGCTCGAGGTGCTCACCGCCGAGGGAGCCCGCTCGCCCAGCTCGCTCGACGCCGTCGACCCCGTCAGCCAGCTCCAGACCGAGCAGGTGGTGGGCAAGCCCGACGCCGGCTTCTCGTGGATAGAGAACCGCACCGCCCTCAGCCAGACCCTGGGCCTGCTCTCCGAGGACGACCGCGAACTGCTGCGCCTCTACTTCGTCGAGGAGCACACGCAGACCGAGATCGCCGAGCAGCTCGGTTGCAGCCAGATGCAGGTGTCGCGGCTGCTGGCCCGGGCCATCCGGCGGCTGCGCAAGCACATCGTCGGCGTCTGACCGGCGTTTGGGCGGCGGCTCCGGGGGAAGCCACCGAGCATGGCAGACACAGTGCGAGACGTGATGATGCCGAGCCCTCTGACGGTCGACGCCCGGACCACCATCGAGGCGGCGGCGCAGGTGATGCGCGAGCACGACATCGGCGACGTCCTGGTGACCGAGGACGGCGTGCTGCGGGGGATCCTGACCGACCGTGACATCGTCGTGCGGGCCGTCGCCGCCGGTCGTCACCCCGCGGCGACGTCCACCGGCGAGGTGTGCAGCGCCGCCATCCAGACAGTCGGCGCCGACGACCCCACCACCCAGGCGGCCGAGATCATGCGCCAGCACGCCCTGCGGCGGCTGCCGGTGATCGAGGACAGCCGGCTGGTCGGCATCGTGTCGATCGGCGACCTGGCGGTGGCCGACGACCCCAAGTCGCCGCTGGCCGACATCTCGGCGGCACCCCCGAACATCTGACCTGGACTTCAGTCGACGTGGCCGTCGGGGCGCACGGCCTCGCGGGCCATGTCGTCGAGGTCCGGGTCGAGCAGGTCGTGGGCGATGTCGAGCCCTACGTGCTTGCGCTCCTTGCGGGCCTTCCACAGCTCCAGCGCGATCGGCAGCACCGAGATGGCCACCACGGCGAGGATGGCGATCTCGAGGTTGGCCTCCACGAAGTCGATCTGGCCGAGGAAGAAGCCGAGCAGCGTCACGCCGACCGCCCACAGCAGGCCGCCGATCACGTTGAACGTGACGAACGTGCGGTACTTCATCTTCGACACGCCGGCGATCACCGGCGTGAACGTGCGGACGATCGGCACGAAGCGGGCCAGCACGATGGTCTTGGCGCCGTGCTTGTCGAAGAACGCCTGGGCCTTCGCCACGTTCTCCTGCTTGAAGAACCGGGAGTCGGGCCGCTTGAACAGCGCGGGGCCCACCCGGTTGCCGAACACGTAGCCCACCTGGTCGCCGGCCACCGCAGCCAGGAAGCAGCCGAGCAGCAGCCACCCCAGCGGGAGGTGCAGCGCCTCGTCGACGCTCGACGGCCCGGAGGCGAAGAACCCGGCGGTGAACAGCAGCGAGTCGCCGGGCAGGAAGAAGCCGATCAGCAACCCCGACTCGGCGAAGATGATCGCGAAGATCAGCACCAGGCCGCCCTTGTCGACCAGGTTTTCGGGGTCGAGAAAGCCACCCCCGACGGCGAGCAGTGCACTGAGCATCCGTGCGACAGTAGTGGCCCCGATCGGTGGGTGCTGCGCCCGTAGGATGAAAGCCGTGGTCCCCTCTGCCCGCCCCGGTACGAACCGTCCGATCGAGATCGTCCCCTCGGTCCTGCCCGCCGACTTCGCCCGACTCGGCGACGAGGTGACGGCCCTGGAGAAGGCGGGTGTCGACCGCATCCAGTGGGACGTGATGGACGGGCGCTTCGTCCCCAACCTCACCTTCGGCCCCGACGTGATCGCGGCGTGCCGGCCCCATGCATCGGTCCCGTTCGAGGCGCACCTCATGGTCGAAGACCCCGACCTGCTGCTGCCCCGCTACGTCGAGGCCGGCTGCTCGCTGCTGATCGTCCACGCCGAGTCGACCCGCCACCTGCACCGCACGCTGGGGCGGGTGGGCGAGCTCGGCGCCGCGGCCGCGGTCGCCATCAACCCGGCCACTCCCCCCTCGGCCGTGGCCCACGTGCTGGACCTCTGCGCGATGGTGCTGGTGATGACGGTTAACCCTGGCTTCGGCGGGCAGGCCTACATCGCGACGATGGAACCAAAGATCAGCGCCGTACGCCGGCTCGTGCTCGACGGCGGCTTCGACTGCGACGTCGAGGTCGACGGCGGCATCGGACCCAAGACGGTGTCCGGCGCGGCCGCCGCCGGAGCGAACGTGCTGGTGGCCGGCTCGTCGCTGTTCCGCGACACCGCCGGCCTCGAGCACGCCGTCGGCGAGCTGCGCTCGCTGGGCACCTCGGCGGCGCGACCCCCAGAAGGAGAACCTGCATGACCACCGAAGACGACAAGCCGACGATCATCGACAAGGCGAAGGACCTCGCGATCGACATCAAGGACAAGGTCGCGGGTTTCGTCGGCGACAACGAGGAGAAGATCCACGGCGCCGTCGACAAGACCGGCGAGTTCATCGACGAGAAGGTCACCAAGGGCCGCTTCACCGAGAAGATCGACAAGGCCCAGGAAGCCACCAAGAGCGCGGTCCACAAGATCGCCGACAGCGGCGGCTCCGACGCCGATGGCGATGCGGACGCCCCGACCGCCGAGGCAGCGCCGGCCGACGAGGCCGAGGCCGCTCCTCCGCCCGCCGAGCCCGCGCCGTGACCTGAGGGAGGTGCGGTAGGCGCTCGGCCTACCGCATCTCTCCACGCTTCACGATGACGTGGTCGATGATGCCGTAGTCCTTCGCCTGCTCGGCGGTGAACCAGCGGTCACGCTCGGAGTCCTCGGACACCTGGTCGACCGTCTGGCCCGTGTGGAAGGCGATGCGCTCGGCCATCAGCTGCTTGACGTACATGAGCTGCTCGGCCTGGATGGCGATGTCGGCCGCCTGGCCCCGGATGCCGCCGGAGGGCTGGTGCATCATGATGCGGGCGTGCGGCAGGGCGTAGCGCTTGTCGGGTGCGCCGGCGCACAGCAGGAACTGGCCCATCGAGGCGCCGAGGCCCATGCACACGGTGGCCACGTCGGGCTCGATGAACTGCATGGTGTCGTAGATGGCCATGCCGG
This sequence comes from Acidimicrobiales bacterium, assembly GCA_035316325.1. Taxonomy (NCBI): domain Bacteria; kingdom Bacillati; phylum Actinomycetota; class Acidimicrobiia; order Acidimicrobiales; species Acidimicrobiales bacterium. Next base: position 33,489 of record DATHJB010000111.1, on the reverse strand, counting down.
CGGTCACCGAGCCGCCAGGGCTGTTGATGTAGAGCCACAGGTCCTGGTCCGGATCCTCGCCGGCGAGGTGGAGCAGCTGGGCGCAGATGACGTTGGCGATGTCGTCGTCGACCTCGGTACCCAGGAAGATGATCCGCTCCCGCAACAGGCGGTTGAAGATCTCGTGCGTCGGGCTGACGATCGAGGTGGACTGTGCCGTCGGGAGGATCGGATGCATCGAGGTCACGGCGGAAGGGTACCTGCGCCCGGCGGCCCTCAGGTCCACTTCCGACCATCCACCACACACGAACACATGCACCCCTCCTCACCTTTCTGTGGGCCCGATCGATCGCCGAGGCCGAGGTGTGTGGCGCGGGACACGAGGTGGCGGTGTTCCGGGATGCTGGTGGTGAGGCGGGCGGCGTGGCGGTACGCGGCGCGGGCGGCGTCGAGGTCGCCTTGCATCTCCAGGAGGTGGGCACGGACCGAGGCCACGTGGTGGGAGTCGACGTCGACGGTGGCGACGAGGTCGAGACCTGCCTCGGGGCCTTGCACCATGGCGATCGCCACGGCCCGGTTGAGCGTGACCATCGGGCTGGGCGCCACGCGCTCCAGCAGACCGTAGAGCGCCAGGATCTGGGGCCAGTCGGTGTCCTCGGCCCGGGGCGCCTCGTCGTGCACCGCGGCGATCGCCGCCTGCAGTTGGTAGGGCCCGACCGGCTTGCTGGCCAGCGACCCGGTGACCAGCGCGACGCCCTCGGCGACGGCGTCGTGATCCCACGATCCCCGGTCCTGCTCGGCCAGCGGCACGAGGGCGCCGTCGGCGTCGGTGCGGGCCGGCCGGCGGGCGTCGGTCAGGAGCATGAGTGCCAGGAGGCCGGCCACTTCGCCGTCGTCGGGCACCAGGCGGAGCAGGGCCCGGGCCAGGCGGATCGCCTCGGCGGTCAGGTCGGGGCGCAGCAGGTCGGGCCCGGAGGTCGCGGTGTAGCCCTCGTTGAACAGGAGGTAGAGCACCTGGAGGACGACCTGCAGGCGCTCGGTCCGGTCGGGCTCGGGCGGCAGGCGGAACGTGGCGCCGGCCGCCTTGATGCGCTGCTTGGCGCGGCTGATCCGCTGGGCCATCGTTGCCTCCGGCACCAGGAACGCCCGGGCGATCTCGGCGGTCGTGAGCCCCGCCACCGCCCGCAACGTCAGCGCCAGCTGCGACGGCGCCGACAGCGACGGGTGACAGCACAGGAACAGCAGCGTGAGTGTGTCGTCGCCCGATGGCCCAGCCGGCGTGGCGGGCTCGACCGCGCCCTGCTCCTCACGGCGGCGGCGGGACTCCTCGGAGCGGAGGTGGTCGGTGAGGCGGCGGCGGGCGACCGTGAGGAGCCAGGCCTTGGGGCTGCGGGGGCGACCCTCGACGGGCCACTGGGTGGACGCGGCCAGGAGTGCCTCCTGGACCGCATCCTCGCAGGCGTCGAAGTGGCCGTAACGGCGGACCAGGGAACCCAGCACCTCCGGGACCAGCCGCCGGACCTCCGACCAGCCGTCGGCGGTGGAGTGGGGGGCTGGGCTCACATGTCCGGGTTCGCTTCGTGCATGAGGGGGCGGACCTCGATGCCCCAGTAGCGGGACGACGGGTTCTGGGCCGCGATCTCCAGGGCCCGGTCGAGGCTCTCGCAGTCGACGATCGTGAAGCTGCCCAGGTACTCCTTGGCCTCGGCGTACGGCCCGTCGGTCACGGCCACGACACCCTCGTCGACCCGCACCATCTTGGCGGTGAGCTGGTCGCCGACCCCGTAGGCGCCGACCAGCTCACCCGACTCGAACAGCTCCTGGTTGAGGGCATCGGTCCGGCGGACGATCTCGGCGAACTCCTCGGGCGGCACCGCCTCCCAGTTCTCCTCGTTGCCGTAGATCAGCAGCATGTACTTCATCGGGAAACCCTACGCACCCTGGCCGGAGCCGGTGAAGCGGTCGTCGTCCAGCACCAGCCGGGTGCGGGCGCCCACGCTGTAGCGGATGTGGGTGACCTCGGGGTCAGACACCACCCGCGTCGGGGTCAGCTCGATGCCCTGGTCGTCGGCCAGATCGACGCTGGGGTCGAACAGGCGCTGGCCGTCGCCGAGCACCACCGGCGCGATGTGCAGCTCCAGCTGCTCCAGCAGCCCCAACCGCAGCACCTGGCGCACCAGGGTGCCGCCGCCGGCGACGGCCACATCCTTGCCGACCGCCGCCGCGGCCTTCCGGGCCAACCCCACGGCCTCCTCGACGCCGCCGGTCACGAACGTGAACGACGTCCCGCCCTCCCGCTGCAGCACCTCACGGGGCCGGTGGGTCACGACGAAGACCGGCGCCCGGAACGGCGGGTTGGGGCCCCACGGGACCTCGCCGGCGTCGAACATGCGCCGGCCCATCACGTAGGCCCCGGCGGCGGCGAACGTCTCCTCGATGATCTCGGAGTTGACCGAGCGCTCGCCCCCGGCGTAGCCCTGCCGCTCCCGCCAACCCATGGCGTTGACGGCCCAGCGGGTCACCCGGAAGAACCCGGGCGCCTCGGGCCCCTGCGTCCAGCCGGTCATGTCCTTGGGATCCCGGTTGTCGACGGGCCCGGTGTAGTACCCGTCGAGGGAGATCGACATCTGTGCGGTCACCTGTGTCATGCCCGGTAGTCGGAACCGGCGCCGGGTTCTCGACGCCCTGGATCACATCAACGGTGAGCACATGGGTGACCGCCTCGACAACCTACGTATCCTGTGCCCCAATTGCCATGCGCTGACCCCGACTTGGTGCAGGCGAAACGTGAAGCCGGCGTGTCCCAATCGGTAGAGGAAACAGACTTAGAATCTGTTCAGTGCGGGTTCGAATCCCGCCGCCGGCACCGCGGTCTGGGCCGTTAAGGTCGCTGGGCGTGAAGCTTGCCGACATCCAGACGCCGGCGTTGGTGGTCGACCAAGGGGCGTTCGCGCACAACGTCGCCACCATGGCGGCCGCCCATCCCCGGCGGCAGTTGCGGCCCCACGTGAAGGCGTTCAAGTCGACGGCGCTGGCCCGGGAGCTCCACGAGGCCGGGCACGACACGTTCTGCTGCGCCACCGTCCGGGAGATCGAGGGCATGGCCGCCGCCGGGCTGGGGGCCGACCTGCTGCTGGCCAACGAGGTGCTCGACTGCACCCGCCTGGGGGCGCTGGTCGCCGCCGAGGCCGCCCGGGTGACGGTGGCGGTCGACTCGCCCGAGACCGTCGACGCCGCCGTGAGGGGCGGGGTCCGGGAGGTGCTGGTCGACGTGTCGGTCGGCATGCCCCGCTGCGGCTGCAACCCGGACGAGGCCGGTGCGCTGGCCGACCTGGCCCGGTCCCGCGGGCTCGAGGTCCGGGGCGTCATGGGCTACGAGGGGCACCTGATGCGGGAGCCCGGGGAGACCAAGGCCACGCAGGTCGAGGCGGCCATGAAGCTGCTGCTGGCGGCGGCCGAGGCGGTCGGCGGCGACGTGGTCTCCGGCGGCGGCACCGGCACGTACGACTGCAACCCCTGGGTCACCGAGGTCCAGGCCGGCTCCTACTGCCTGATGGACACGGAGTACATCCCGCACGCGCCCGCCTTCCGCCACGCCCTCTACCTGTGGGCCACGGTCATCTCCGTGAACCAGAACGGCTGGGCGGTGCTCGACGCCGGGCTCAAGTCGCACTCCATGGACCACGGCGACCCCACGGTGGTCGACGCCGGCGACGTCTGGTTCGTGTCCGACGAGCACATCACGTTCGGCATGCGGCGCGAGCACCCGGTGCGGGTCGGCGACCGGGTGGCGGTCCTGCCCGCCCACGTCGACCCGACCGTCGCCCTCCACGAGCGCATCTACGTCGCCGACCTGGCCGACACGGGCGCCCCGACCCCCACGCCCGACGCGCCCATCACCGCGGTGTGGCCCGTCGACCTCCGCAACTGGTAGCCCGGCGGGCGCTCAGGAGAGGTACGGCAGGAGGGCTCGGACGGCCCGGGCCCGGTGGCTCAACGAGTGCTTCTCGGCCGCCGTCATCTCGGCGAACGTGCGGCCGTCGCCCTCGACGGGCTGGACGATCGGGTCGTAGCCGAAGCCGCCCGTGCCCCGGGGCACCTGGGTGATCACGCCCTCGACCGTGCCCCGCACCACCACCTCACGCCCGTCCGGCCACACGGCCGCGGCGGCGCACACGTAGCGGCAGCCCCGCTCCCGGGCCGGCACCAGCTTCAGCTCCCGCAGCACCCGGGGGATCCAGTCGCTCTCGTAGGTCCAGCGGGCCGAGTGGATGCCCGGCCCCCCACCCAGGGCGTCGATCTCGATGCCCGAGTCGTCGCCCACCGCCAGGTCGCCGGTGGCCACGGCGACCGCCCGGGCCTTCAGGAGGGCGTTCTCCTCGAACGTCGTGCCGGTCTCCTCGACCTCGGGGTCGTGGGGCTCCACCACCCAGCCGTCGAGGATGGCCGCGACCTCCTCCACCTTGTGGGCGTTGCCCGTCGCCAGGACGAGCACCCGCTTCCCACCCCCACGCACGGCCCGGCGCCCGACCCGCTCAGCGCGTCGGCACCGGGGGGCGGAACGGGGGCGGTACCGACACCATGTCGCGCTGCAGCTCGATCAGCTCGGTGATGCCCTTCTCCGCCAGCGCCAGCATCTGGTCGAGCTCGTCGCGGCTGAACGCCATGCGCTCGGCGGTGCCCTGCAGCTCGACGAAGCGGCCCTCGGAGGTCATCACCACGTTCATGTCGACGTCGGCCGCGCTGTCCTCCACGTAGGCGAGGTCGAGCAGGGGCAGGCCGTCGACGATGCCCACGGAGATGGCGCCGCAGAAGGCCGCCGCCAGCGGGTGGGCACCGATGGCCCCGTGGTCGACCAGCCGGGCCAGGGCGTCGTGCAACGCCAGGTAGCCGCCACAGATCGACGCCGTGCGGGTGCCGCCGTCGGCCTGGAGCACGTCGCAGTCGACGGTCACCTGCCGCTCGCCCAGCACGGACATGTCGCACACCGAGCGCAGCGCCCGGCCGATCAGCCGCTGGATCTCCTGGGAGCGACCCGACGGCCGCCCGTCCTTGATCTCCCGGCGCACCCGCTCGGACGACGATCCCGGCAGCATCGAGTACTCGGCGGTCACCCAGCCGTTGCCCCGGCCCTTCATCCAGCGGGGGACGTCGGGGTCGATCGAGGCGGTGCACAGCACCTTGGTCTGACCGAAGCTGACCAGGCATGACCCGGCCGCCATCTCGGTGAAGTCTCGTTCGAAGGTGACGGGCCGCAGCTCGTCGGGCGCTCGTCCGTCGGCTCGCATCGTCCTGCGACGCTAACAGGCCTACCCGACCGGCTAGATCGAGTAAGTGGTGTTGGTGGTAGCGATGTCGATCGGGCCCGGGAACTCGGCCGCGGCGTCGGCCTTCTGGGCCGCCGGGTCGAGGCCGGGCGTGATGTGGGTCAGCAGGAGTCGTCGCACCCGGGCGCCCTCGGCCAGCGTCCCCGCCTGGCGGCCCGACAGGTGCTGCACGCGGCCCTCGTGCGACCACGGCGTCGACGTCGGCGATGGCGACGTGGCGCTGGAGGTTGGCCAGCGTCCCCGACCCGAGATCGACGACCACCGTCGCCTCGTCGCTGCGCACCAGGTACCCGCTGCAGGCATCCCCCGGCCCGGGATAGCTCCCGGCACACCCGAGGACGGTGACGCTCAGGCCCACGGCACGGGCTCGGCCTGGGCCAGCTCCGGACCGAGGAGGCGTCGGCCCAGCTCGTCGAACCAGTCGACGTCGCCCGACGAGAGCCAGCGGTGGCGGGGCGGACGGTCGCCGCCGGCTGCCGCGCCGACCACCTCGGAGTCCAGCAGCCGGCGCACCTCGAAGGCGGTCTCGTCGGCCGACGACACCAGCACCACGTCACGGCCCATCACGTCGCCGATCGTGCGGGCCAGGAACGGGTAGTGCGTGCAGCCCAGCAGCAGGGTGTCGACCTTGGCCTCCTGCAGCGGGGCCAGCAGCCGCTCCGCCAGCACGTGCACCTGGTCGCTGGCCAGCTCGCCCTTCTCCACGAACTCGACGAAGCCGGGGCAGGCCGCGCACGTCAGCTCCACCGGGACCTCCAGCGCCTCGACGGCCCGCTGGTAGGCGCCCGACGACATCGTCCCCACGGTGCCGATCACCCCCACCCGTCCGCTGCGGGTGGCGGCGACCAGCGAGCGGGCGCCGGGCTCGATCACACCGACCACCGGCACGGGCGTGGCCGCCTGCAGGTCCTCCAGGGCGGCGGCGCTGGCCGTGTTGCACGCCACGACCACCAGCTTCACGTCGTGGTCGGCGACGAGGTGGTCGGTGATCTGGTGGGCGAAGTGCCGCACCTCCTCGAGCGGGCGGGGGCCGTAGGGGTAGCGGCCGGTGTCGCCCACGTAGACCAGCCGCTCGTCGGGCAGCAGGTCGATCACCGCCCGGGCCACCGTCAGCCCCCCGAACCCGGAATCGAACATGCCGATCGGCCGTTCGTCGGTCGTCGGCAAGACCTCCATCCCCGGCTAGAAGACGATGAGGCGTTCGGCGAGGGCGGTGACCTCGTCGATGTCGGCGGTCCAGGCGCCGGTGGAGAGGTACTTCCAGCCGCCGTCGGCGAGCACCACCACGACCACGCCCGCGTCGATCTCCGACGCCACCTTGGCCGCACCGGCCAGCGCCGCACCGCCCGAGATGCCCGAGAACACGCCCACCTCGGTGAGACGGCGGGTCCACTCGATCGACTCGCGGGGCCGCACGATGCGCTTGCGGTCGAGCAGGTCGGGGCCGCCCCACTTCTCGTAGACGGGCGGGATGTAGCCCTCGTCGAGGTTGCGCAGGCCCTCCACCCGCTCCCCCAGCGGCGGCTCGATGGCCACCACCTTGATGTCGGGGTTCTGCTCCTTGAGGAACCGCCCGACGCCCATCAGCGTGCCGCTGGTGCCCAGGCCGGCGACGAAGTGGGTGACCTCGGGGCAGTCATTCCAGATCTCGGGGCCGGTGCCCTCGTAGTGGGCCCGGGGGTTGGCCTCGTTGGCGTACTGGTAGAGGAACGTCCACTCGGGGTGCTCGTCGGCCAGCGCCTGGGCCCGGCGGACGGCACCGTTCGACCCCTCGGCCCCGGGCGTCACCAGGATCTCGGCGCCCCACACCTCGAGGGCCTGCCGGCGCTCGATCGACACGTTCTCGGGCATCACGATCTTGATCGGGTAGCCCCGCATCCCGGCGATCATCGCCAGGGCGATGCCGGTGTTGCCCGACGACGGCTCGATGATCGTCTTGCCCGGCCGCAGCGCGCCGTCGGCCTCGGCCGCCTGGATCATCGCCCAGGCGATGCGGTCCTTGATCGACCCGGCGGGGTTCTGGCCCTCCAGCTTGGCGACGATGCGCACGGCCGGGTTGGGGCTGAGCGCGCTGACGTCGACCATGGGCGTGTTGCCGATGAGGTCGAGTATCGAGGGCAGGACAGGCATGTGACGGCCGGGGTCGGAGACCGGGCAATTCCCGATCGATCCTGTCAGGAATCCTAACAGCCGCCGCTACCCCGCTCCGAGCGCCACCGGCTCCTCGGAGATCGACTCGTCCACGATGCGGTACGACCGGAGGACCGGCGCCTCCCGCTTCAGCGACACGATCACGTAGTGCCACGCCGGGTCGGGGGCCTGGGCGACGTCGGTGGACGACGGGTAGGCCTCGGTGTGCGTGTGGCTGTGCATCACGCCGAGGAGCTCGAGGCCTCGGGCCTCCGCATCCCGGTCCGCCGCCAGGTGGTCCTTGGGGTCGACGGTGTAGACCCGGCTCGACGCTGCGGCGTTGCGGCACGGGTAGAACACCCGCACCAACCCCGACCCCGGGTCGCCGGCGAACAGCCCGCATGCCTCGTCGGGCAGCCCGTCGTAGGCGTGGCCCACCATCTGCAGCCACACCTCGTTCGACAACGTCAGCACCGGCCGGAGACTAGCGGCGGCCGCCTGTAGGCTCGTCGGTTCCGCTATGCCACGACCCGACGGGACGAAGTTGGTGGCCTCCAACCGGAGGGCTCGCCGGAACTACGAGGTGCTCGAGACCGTCGAGGCCGGCATGGTGCTGCGCGGGAGCGAGGTGAAGTCGCTGCGGCTCGGCCACGTCCAGATCAGCGACGCCTTCGCCCGCTTCGACGGCGGCGAGGTGTGGCTCGAGTCGCTGCACATCGCCCCCTACGAGAACTCCCAGATGCACAGCGGCCACGAGGCCGAGCGGGCCCGCAAGCTGCTGCTGCATCGCGACGAGATCGCCCGGCTGCGCTCCAAGGTCGACGAGCAGCGCCTGTCGCTGGTGCCGCTGTCGATCTACTTCAAGGACGGCAAGGTGAAGATCGACCTGGCGCTCGCCCGGGGCCGGAAGACCTACGACAAGCGCCACGTCATCGCCGAGCGCGACGCCGCCCGCGATGCCGACCGGGCCGTCGCCCACGCCCGCCGCGGCGGTCGCTGATCACCCGAGTCAGCCCCAGCCGAGGAGCGTGGGGAGGATCTGTTCGGCGGAGATGACGACGTCGAACTGGTCGCGGTCGACGAGCCACGCCCGGTTGCGGCGGTGGACGTCGTCGAGGGGGTCGTAGCGGTTGAGCACGACCGTCACCGGCCAGCCGTCGAGGACACCGGCCGCCAGGCGCACGGCGCTGATGGTGCCGAGCCCGGCGTCGGCCACCAGCACCACCAGGTCGGGTTCGAGGTGGTCGGCGAGCGTGACGGCGTCCCCGTCGTCGGCGAGCGGCGACAGCACCCCGCCGGCCGCCTCCACCAGGCCCACGGCCGCATCCGACGGCCACACGGTCTCACCCACCAGGTCCGCCACCGTGAACCGCGGCCGCCCCAGCGCCTCGGCCGCCATGGGCGGGGCCATCGCCACCGGGTACCAGCGGTGGGGGGCGCACACCGCCTCGGGGGTCTCGTCGGTGGCCCGGGCGAGCAGCACGGCGTCGCTGGTGGTCGGGTCGTCGTCGGGGTCGTACGACATCACGGGCTTGCGGGCCGCCACCACCAGGTCCCGGTCCCGCAGCGCCACCGCCAGCCGGCACGCCACCCAGGTCTTGCCCACCTCGGTGCCGGTCCCGGTGACGAGCACCACCCGTTCGGGCCGGGAGCTCATGCCGGGGCCAGGGCCGCGAGGGCCGCGGCGAGGCGGTCGACCTGGTCGGCGGTGTGGGCGGCGGACAGGGCGACCCGCAGGCGGGACGTCCCCGGCGGCACGGTCGGCGGGCGGATCGCCGGCACCAGCAGGCCCTGGCGCTCCAGCTGGGCCGACGCGGCCACCGCCGTCGCCTCGTCACCCAGCACCACGGGCACGATCGGCGACGGGTGCCCGGGCCGCAGCCGGTCGACGTGGCCCCGCAGTCGGGCCCGCAGCGCATCCCCCTCCGCCGAGCGGACGACCCCGACGGCGGCCAGCGCCGCAGCCATGTCGGCGGGTGACGACGCCGTGGTGAAGATGAACGACCGGGCGACGTTGCGGAGCAGGTCGACGTAGTCCCTCGGCCCGGCGACGAAGCCGCCCAGCGAACCGAGCGTCTTCGACAGCGTCCCCACCCGGAGGACCCGGCCGTCGGCCTGGGCCGACGTGGGCAGCTCGGGGCCGAGGACGGCGTGGGCCTCGTCGAGCACCAGCAGGGCGTCGTGGGCGGCGGCGAGGTCGACCAGCGTGGCGAGGTCGACGACGTCGCCGTCCATCGAGAAGACGGTGTCGGTCGCCACCAGGGCGGGGCCGGCGCAGTCGGCGAGCAGCTTGGCGAGGTGGTCGACGTCGGCGTGGCGGTAGACCTCGACGGTCGCCCGGGCCAGCCGGCTGCCGTCGATGATCGACGCGTGGTTCAGCTCGTCGGACAGCACGGTCACGTCGGCGCCGCCGAAGGCCGTGAGCACGCCGAGGTTGGCGGCGAACCCGGTCGGGAACAGCACGGCGTCCTCGGTGCCCTTCCAGTCGGCGAGCGCCGCCTCCAGCTCGTCGTGCACCGGACGGGAGCCGACCACCAGCCGGGCCGCCCCGGTGCCCGCGCCCCAGCGGTCGAGCGCGGCGTGGGCCGCGGCGATCACGGCCGGGTGGTGCGACAACCCGAGGTAGTCGTTGCTGGCGAAGGCGACGACGGGCGTCCCGTCCACCTGCCCGGACACCGCGTCGGTCGCGTCGAGCGTGCGGGGCCGGCGCCACCGCCCGGCGTCACGGATGCCGTCGAGCCGGTCCCCCACCCGGCGGTCCCAGTCGCTCACGGCTCGCACACCTCGTGGATCGCCTCCACCAGGGTCGACACGATCCGCTCCAGCTCGGCGTCGGTGATCGTCAGAGGGGGCATCAGCACGACGACGTCGCCCAGCGGCCGCAGCAGGACCCCCCGCCCCACGGCCGCGGCGCACACCCGGCGCCCCCAGCGCAGACCGTCGGACGGGGGCGCCAGCTCGACGCCCACCATGAGGCCCCGCTGCCGCACCTCGCGCACGGCCGGCAGTCCCGCGACCTCGGCGCCCAGCAGCCGGTCCAGGGTGGCCGACCGGCTGACGACGTTCGCCAGCACGTCCTTCTCGTCGATCAGCTGCAGGTGCCGCAGGGCGACCGCCGCCGCCAGGGCGTTCCCGCTGAACGAGTGCCCGTGGTAGAAGGTGCGCTCCGACAGGTCGGGGCCGAGGAACGCCTGGTAGACCCGCTCGCTGGCCACGGTCACCGACATCGGCAGGTAGCCGCCGGTGAGGCCCTTGCCGAGGACCAGCAGGTCGGGTCGTAGGTCGCACTGGTCGCTCGCGAACAGGGTGCCGGTGCGACCGAACCCCACCGCCACCTCGTCAGCCACGAGCAGCACGTCGTGCCGGCGGCAGGCGTCGACCAGCGGGCGGTAGGCCTCGGGGTCGGTCACCAGCATCCCGGCGGCCCCCTGCACCAACGGCTCCAGCACCACCGCCGCGAGCGACGGACCGTGCTCGTCGACCAGGGCGGCGGCCGCCGTCGCCCAGCCCGGGTCGTCGTAGCCGGGAGCCCGCACGACCGGGAAGCGCAGCGGATCGAACAGGTCGGTGCCGAAGCCGCCGGCGCCGACCGACAGCGACCCGACCGTGTCGCCGTGGTAGGCGTTGCCCAGGGTGAGGTAGCGGGTCCGGCCCTCGACGCCGAGGTTGGCCCAGTACTGGAAGGCGATCTTGAGGGCCTGCTCCACGGCCGCGGCTCCGTCGGAGGCGAACAGGAAGTGGGGCCCGTCGACCGGCACGACCGCGGCCAGCGCCTCCGCCAGCTCGATCGTGGCGCGGTTGCCGTTGCCGAGCAGCGTCGAGTGGGCGACCCGGTCGAGCTGGGCGCGGAGGGCGTCGTCCAGCTCGGGGACGTTGTGGCCCAGCGTCGTGACCCACAGCGACGAGATGGCGTCGAGGTAGCGGCGACCGTCGACGTCGATCAGCTCGTGGCCGTCGGCGGCCTCGACCACGATCGGCTGGTTGTCGAGGTAGCACGACATCTGGGTGAACCCGTGCCACACGACCGCGGCATCACGCTCGGCCCAACTCGTGTGGTCGGCCATGGCGCCGCAGCCTAAAGGAGCCGGGGGCGGGGGACGGGTGCCGGTAGAGTGGTCGACGCTCATTGACATCGTCAGACACAACACGGGGCTGATCGGTTTCGACGTCGAGACCGGAAGTCGGATCGTGCGACCGGAGTTGCGCAGACTCCCAAAACGGCGCAAAAAACACATCTGCCAACGCAGATTACGCTGTCGCTGCCTAGTTCCTAGGTAGTACGAGAGCACCAGCGACCAGTGATGGCACGCGGGGCCTGATCACCGCAGCCCGGCAACAGAAGCGGTGGTTGACGGCGGGAAAGACCGCTGACGGCGTGAAAGACCGCTGACCTCAGGCAAAGACCTGGCGGCGGCCTCCTAGCGAGGCCTACTGACCCGGCGGTGCGGCAGCCGTAGAGCCGCAAAACCTCGGGAATGGTCGTATCGCGGACGCCAACCGCTCGACGGACGGGGGTTCGATTCCCCCCAGCTCCACTCTTGTGATCTCTCGAGAGATCCTGGACAGACCGAACCCTCAGGGTTCGGTCTGTTGTGGTTTTTGGGGTTGGTACTGACGAATCGTTGGGCTGCCGCTCAGGCGATGTGGGTGTCGTACGTATCGCGGTTGGCGAGGACCTGGTCCATGTGTGCTTCGGCCCACTGCTTGATGTCGCGCATCACGTGGTGGAGCGACAGACCGAGGTCGGTCAGCTCGTAGGTGACCGTGACCGGCACCGTCGGTGTCACGGTGCGGGTGAGCAGGCCGTCTCGTTCGAGGGAGCGCAGTGTCTGGGTGAGCATCTTCTGGCTGACTCCGGCCAGTCGGCGTGACAGCTCGGAGTAGCGCATCGACCGTGGCTCGTCGACGGCATCGCCGTTTGGGTGTGGGCCGTCGCTGCCGAGCGCGGCCAGGATCAGCGCGACCCACTTGTCGGAGATCCTGTCGAGCAGTTGGCGGCTGGGGCAGCCCGCCAGGAACGCGTCGTAGTTCACCTTCGCCTGAGCCCGCTGCTCGGCCGCCGACGTCGTTGGCATCGAACGCTCCTCCCTACCTCATGGTGGCTTACGCACTCTGAGGTGCCTTCTTCCCCTCAGAGAGTAACAGATCCATAGTGGAGTCGTACACAACGCACCCACGAAGGAGCGAACCATGAGCACCATCACTTTCCGTACCGCCGTCGTCCACAACCCGGATGGCCCCGACTCGATCGAGATCATCGACGTTCCCGTCGTCGAGCCGGGGCCGGGCGAGGTCCGCGTGGAGATCGCCGCCGCGGCCGTGAACCCCGTCGACCTCGGCGTCGTGAGCGGCCGCTTCCACGAGATGGGGTTGGTCGACCAGCCCCATCACACCGGCCTGGGTTGGGACTTCGCCGGCACCGTCGCCGCCGCTGGCCCGGGTGTGGCCCTGGCGGTCGGCACCCGGGTCGCCGGCGTGGTGGACGGCTTCGACCGCGACTTCGGCACCTACGCCGAGCAGCTCGTCGTGCCGGTCGCCAACCTGGCTGTCGTGCCCGACGGGCTGGACCTGGTCGCGGCCTCGACGGTGCCGCTCAACGCCCTGGCCGCGGCCCAGATCGTCGACCTGCTCGGCGACGCACCCCCCGACGCCGACCGGCTGCTCGTGACGGGGGCCGCCGGCGCGGTCGGCGGCTACGTCGCCGCACTTGCCCAGGATCGCGGCTGGCAGGTGACCGGTCTGGCTCGAGCCGACGACGAGGAGTTCGTCCGCGGCCTCGGCGTCGACTTCACCATCCACGCCGAACCGGGTTGGGATGCCGTCGCGGATGGCGGAGTGCTGCAGGAGCGGGGCCTCGCCCTGGTCCGCGACGGCGGCGACTTCGTCGGTGTCCAGCCGGCCGCCAAGCCGGCTCCCGAGCGCGGGATCACCGTCGACGTCGTCGTCGCGATCCCCGACGGGGCTCGACTGGGCGACCTGCTCGAGCGCGTCGCGTCCGGCGAGCTGCCGGCCAGAGTGCACGCGGTCGTGCCGCTGGACCAGGTCGCCGACGCCCACCGAGCAGTGGCCAAGGGCGGGGTGCGCGGTCGCTACGTACTCACGCCCTGACCATCGAGGTGGTCGAGGACGTCCACCGCGGTGTGGGGCCACCGGTGTGACTCTTTCGGTGTGTGCCGCCAAGCTCGCACTGAAGGACGAGCACCGATGGCCTTTCCCCCGGCCTGACCGGTCAGCTGAGGGGCGTGAAGGCGCTGCTCGCCGGGTCGAACCACGCGGGACCCGCCCACGGGGTGAGGGCCCCGTCGGACGGGGCGAGGTGCAGGCCGAAGTGGGGCGCGGGATGGCTGTCGTCGCCGTGCACCTGCGTGACCGTGCACGCGTACGTGCCGGGGGTCACGTCGAGCTCGAGGTCGGCCAGGTGCGGCTCGGGCAGCGTCACGTCGGCGAACTGCGCGGCCATCGTCAGCGTCTCGTAGTTGACGAGGCAGAGCCGCCCCTGCCGGGAGGTGATCGGCCCGGTGGCGGACCGGGCACCGGCGAGGGTGCCGTCCAGCGCCACCGTCCACGAGCCGCCGTCCGCCGACGTCGCCCACAGCAGCAGCGCTCGTCGAGCCGTCTGAGCGGCGAAGCGCGCGAAGAGCGACTCGTAGGTCCAGTCCTCGGCGACGAAGCCCTCGTACGCATCCGGGTCGACGATCCCCAGGAACCCGGAGTCGTCGTCCACTGTGAACTCCATCCCGCCGACGCTAGCCAGACCGCCTGCCGCGCCCCCGGACGCGGCGGGAGGACGCCGTTATCGGAGGGTGGGGCGGTAGACGAGCTCCTGGGTGTGGCCGTCGAGCGTCCGGCTCTCGAGCAGCTCGAGGTCGAAGTCGGCCGCGCCCCCGAGGATCGGGCTGGTCCCGGTCCGTCCGGAGATGACGGGGAAGACCGTCACCTGCAGGCGGTCGACCAGGCCGGCGGCCATCAGTGCCCAGTTCAGCGTCAGGCTGGCTTGCGAGCGCAGCGGCACGTCCGACTCCTTCTTGAGCCGGGCGACGATGTCCACGGCGTCACCGCTCACGATGGTTGCGTCCGGCCAGCCAAGGGTGTCCTGCAACGTGGAGGACACCACCGTCGCCGGCATGCGCATCGTCCGGATGTTCCATTCGTCGAGCGTGTTGGGATCGATGCCCGAGGACATGATCTGCGCGTTCTCCCGGAAGGTGGTGGCGCCGAAGACCATCCGCTGCTCGGTGTCGAACAGGGCGGCACGGTGCTCGAGCAGCTCGGGGCCCTGCTTGCCCCAGTAGCCGCCCCAGTCACCGCCCTCGGCGTAGGAGCCGTATCCGTCGAGGGTGGAGAAGACGTCCCAGGTGTAAACAGCGCTCATGTCAGGTCCTTCTCACTTGGCAGTCATGGCCGGGTCTTGGCAGCCGGTGGAGGCTCGTACGCCGACCAGCCTGCGGCATCGACAGCGATGATTCCAATGCACTGTTGTCATGAGACTGATCGTGATTCACGATTGCCGGATGGACCTCCAGCAGCTGAAGTACGTCGTCGCCGTGGCCGAGCTCGGCAACTTCACCCGCGCGGCGGAACGGTGCTTCGTCGTGCAGTCGGCGTTGAGCCACCAGATCGCGAAGCTCGAGCAGGAGTTGGGTGCCCGGCTGTTCCACCGCACGAGTAGGTCGGTGGCGTTGACGCCGGCGGGCGCGGCGCTGCTTCCGGCCGCCCGCGAGTGCCTGAGGGCTGCGGAGCGGGCGCGGGCGGAGGTCTACGCGGCGACCGGAGAGATCCGTGGTCGACTCGCCGTCGGGATGATTCCGACGGCAGCGGCCGTCGACGTACCCGCAGCGTTGCGAACGTTTCATCAGGAACACTCGCAGGTTCGGATCAGTCTCCTGACAGGTGGGAGCGACGCCCTCGCCGACCAGGTCCGCGACGGGGCCCTTGACGTCGCGTTCCTGGGTCTTGCCGAGGGCGTCGAGATCCCCAACCTCAACAGCCGGCCGCTCGCCCGCGATCCACTGGCCGCACTGCTGGCACCCGACCACCGGCTCTCCGCCCGCAAGCGCATCCGGTTGGAGACGATCGCCGACGAGGAGTTCGTCGATTTCCCCGCCGGGACAACCGGTCGGATACAGGCCGACCGCGCGTTCCTCGCCGCCGGTCTGGAGCGCAAGGTCGCCTTCGAGATCACGGACCCCCTCGTCATGGCGCGGCTCGTGACCGAGGGTCTCTGCGTCGCCCTCCTCGCCTCCACCTATGCGGTGCAGCTACCAGGAGTGACCGTCATGCCAGTGGTGAACACCTCGCACCGAATCGAGCACCTGATCTGGAGCCGACTGGGGCCGACGCCAGCAGCAGAGGCCTTCATGGACCGCTTGAGGCCGTGCTCATAGGTGCCTGAGTGCTCAGGCTGCGTGCCTACGCCCGACGGCCGACCACGCCAGGGCCTCCTCTACCCCCGGAGGCGTACGCGACGTCGGTCCTGGTGGCGGACGACCCGCGGGCGACTCGTCCGTACCGTCGACGTCATGAGCACCTCACCCCCTGTCACCGGCCCAACCCCACTGGCATCGGCATCCGCAACCCCGACGACGGCGCGGCACCTGGCCGTGGCCCCGGGGGCGGGTACGGCGGTCCACGCCGAGGGTCCCCCGACCCTCGCACCGGCCCAACTTCGGGTCGAGCAGCAACGCACGCTGGCGGCGCCGCAGACCCGCCAGCGACTGATGCTGCGCATGATGTTCGCCTCGATCGACGTCCTCTACGGGCGCCGCCTGTCGATCGAGAAGTTCCTCGTGCTCGAGCACCTGGCACAGGTGCCCTACCGGTCGTGGGAGCGTGTGGCCCAACGCCGCATCGCCCGCACCCGGGGCCGCTCGGTGCTGGCCCGCCGCATCCGGCAGCGGGTCGCCGAGGCCCGGGCCCAGCACGACAACGAGCAGTGGCACATGCTGGTGATGGAGGAGCTGATCGCCCGGGAGGGCCGCCCGCTCCGGCGGGTGCGTCACCGCCTGCTGCCCCGGCTCATGGCCCTGCCCTGGCAGGCCACGACCTGGGCCCTCCACCTGGTCCGCCCTCTGTGGAGCTACCAGCTCAACGCCGCCTTCGAGGCCCATGCCGAGCGCTCCTACATGCGCTTCGTCGCCGAGCACCCGGAGACCGAGCACCAGGCCTTCGCCGGCCCCCTGGCCGACCGGTGGAGCGTGCCGGTGACCGTGGCCGACGTGCTCCGCCAGATCGGTCACGACGAGCGCATCCACCGGCTCGACAGCAAGGAGGCGGCCGCCGAGGAAGGCGTGGCCTCGGAGCCCGAGTCGGGCGAGGTGGGCGAGGTGGGCCAGGTCACCGAAAGGATGCAGACCGCTGCCTAGCCCCTCCCGCTCCCCTCCCCTTCAGCCGGCTGGCCACTCCCCGGGCCAGCCGGCCGGGTCGCGCCTCGGCACCGGCACCTCACGGAAGGCCAGCTACCCGAGGCGGTCACCGTCATCGACTCAGCGCTCGTCGCCACCGGTGAGCGCGGTGGCGCCGGCGACATCGGTCTCGAAGCACGCCCAGGAGCCGTCGGCCAGGCGCACCTTCACCCACCTGGGCCCGTGACGGAAGGTTGGCATCATCCGAGGCTTCCAGGACTCGATCGCCTGCAGCAGGTGGCGTGGGGCCTCGAAGGGCCACTCCAGCACGGCGTCCTGCGGGCGGTCCGGCAGAGGCGGTCGCCGCACGCTCCTGGCGAGCTCCTTCGCCCCTGAGCTCACGATCTTCCCGAATCCGCGCACGGCACCGCGCACCGAGCGGTCCTGCTTGGCCCGTGCCAGCTCCTGATCGAACACGGATTCCGCTTCGTTCTGCACGTCCCGCAGACGGAGCACGGCGACCCGATGCGGTGTGAAGGTGAGCCAGGTGTGGTCGTGCCGAGCAGCCTGGTAGAGGCCTACGGCGGCGCACTCAGGGTGATCACCGCGCACGGCCGCGAAGATGCCCCCATCGTTGAACTCGCTGGTGAAGGCATCGACGACCCCTTCGGTGGCGCGCACGGCGAACGAGTCCAGCGGATGACCGTCGGCGTCGAGCCCACGCACGCGATAGCGCCCCGCATCGACCTGCTTCACCGCCGCCATGGCCTGGACGACGTCGCCCCGCAGCCACTCGGCCTCGGCCCGTCGACAGAGCAACTCTCGCACGGCATCGTCGTCAGCGGCACCGTTCACCTCGGGCTCACCCACCCGGTGAGCCCGAGGTGCCGAGGTCCCAGGCGGGAGTCAGCCGATGAAGGCGGTGCGGAGATCCTGGCCAGTGCATCGGCTGCGACCTTAGGACGGGAGCTGCGAGCGGCGGGCAGATCAGCGGGCACATGGCGGTGGCAGCGAGCGGTCAAGGCGGGCTCCTGGTCCGGGCCGACCCGGCGCAGTCCGAGGAGCTGGTGGCGACGACCGACGCCCGGCCGATGGAGATGCGGGGCCGCGAGATGCGTGGATGGCTGCGGGTCGACGCCGACCACGTCCGCACCGACGACCAGCTCGGCAGCTGGGTGGACACGGGAGCGACCTACGCCCGCTCGCTCCCGGCGAAGCCCACGAAGAGGCGCACGGAGCACTAGTCGAGACTCAGGCCTGGCCGATCGTTGCGTTGCTAGCGTCATCGGGTTGCGAGTGCGGGAGGGAGGCGGAAGCGGGCCAGTAGGTCGGCGTCGAGGAAGGCTGTGATCGCGGTGATCCGGTCGCCGGCCACGTCGATCACGTCGATCGAGTGGCCGACGTAGCGGCCGTGGCTCGGGTTCCAGCGGTAGCTGCCGAAGGCGAGCTGGCCGCTGGCGGCGGCCGGGACGAGGCGCCAGTCCTCGGTGAGCGGCCCGATCTGCAGGAAGGCGGCGATGTCGGCGTGCCCCTGGTACCAGTTGGCGCCCGGCGGCATCGAGAACGTGGCGTCGTCGGCCAGCAGCGCCAGGATGGCGGCGGGATCGCCGCGCTCCCAGGCGTCGACGTAGGCGTCCACGAGCCGGCGCACACCGGCGTCGCCCAGCTGCCGCAGGCTGACCTGCTGGCTCCGGGCGGGTCGTCGAGCCTCGATCGAGGTGCGGGCCCGCTGGAGGGCGCTGGTGACCGAGGCCACCGTGGTCGCCGACGCCGCCGCGGTCTCCGGTGCCGAGAAGCCCAGCACGTCCCGCATGATCAGCGCGGCCCGCTGGTTGGGTGGCAGGAGCAGCACCGCGGCGGTGAAGGCCAGCTCGACGCTCTCGCGCCGCTCGTAGCGGGCCGCGGGCGCCTCCCGGCCGGCGCCGAGCTCGTCCGGGTAGGGCTCGACCCACACCGACTCGACCGGGCCATGGTGGACGGGCAGGGCCAGCCGGGGCTGCCGCTCGATGACGGCCAGGCAGGCGTTGTGGGCGATCGTGTGAAGCCAGGTCCGCAGCGAGCTGCGGCCGGCGAACCGGGGCAGGCCCCGCCAGGCCCGCAGCAGCGTCTCCAGCAGCGCGTCGTCGGCGTCGTGGACCGAACCGAGCATCCGGTAGCAGTGGGCGTGGAGCTCCCGGCGGCGGGGCTCGATCAAGCGGGTGTAGGCGCGCTCGTCGCCGTCCTGGGCGGCGAGGAGCAGCGCCTGCTCGGTGGTGGGGGCGGTAGCGGCGGCGGTGACGCTGGTGGCGGTGGCGACGGTCATCATCAGTTAGGACGTTTCCGGGCCGCGGGACTCATCGGTGGTCGCCGGGCGCGTGGCGCGGCAACGCCAGAGCCGCAGCCAGGTCATGTTGTTGGCGCCGGCGGCCTTGCCCACATCGTCGCCGCCCACCGAGCCGACGATCGCCGTCTGCGACACGGGCAGCGCCGCCGAGCACCCGATGCCGGACACGACCAGCGGGACCACCATCACGACATACGACAGGTCAGGTGCGGCGATCACCGCCAGCCAGACCAGCCAGACCAGCCCGACGGCCTGCAGCCCCAGGCCGGACTGCAGGTACTGGGCCATGAAGAACACCGTGCTGTAGAGCGATGCCGACAGCAGGAAGCCGGCGCCGGCCCCGGCCGTCCAACGCCACCATGAACGACCCGACCGACGCCAGCCCCGGCGTCAGCGGGCGACCGGCGCCAAGCGGCGGGCGACGGCGGGCGAGGCTGCGGCGGCGGTGAGCAGAGCGCCTGCGAGTGCCAGCCAGGGGGCCGGGCCGGCGGCGCCGGAGCGGGCGTCGGCGGCGACGGACGCGGCGACCAGCAGGGCTCCGAGCAGCACGGCCACGGCCACCGGAGTCGGGGCGATCGCGGGACGGGCCAGCCCGACGGCGACACCGCTCGTCGTCACGACCAGCCCCACCCACAGCAGCGCCGGCGGGGTGGTGACGGCGAGCGGGCCGACGGGTCCCGGGGCGAGCATCCAGTACAGGAGCGTCGACGTGGCGATGGCGACGGCACCCAGGCCCGCGAGCCAGGTCCACGCCGGGGCGGCCGACCGGTCGCGCTCCCGCTCGGCGAGCGCCGCCTCCAGCGCCACCAGCGACGACGGGTTCCGACCGGTCATGTCCCCACCTCCACGAGGAACGGTCGGCCGTCGGCGTCGGTGGCCACGACCCGGCCGTCGAGCACGGCCAGGTCGACGTCGTCCAGGCGCGGATCCTGCGCCACCGGGGCGAACGTGCCGTCGAGGCCGATGCGGACGAGCAGCCCGTCCTGGGCGACGAGAACGCCGCCCCCGGCCGGGTCGGCCACCATGTCGCCGACGACGGGGATCTCGTCGGGCGGTGTCGCCGCCGCCAGGTGCACCGGCAGGGGCCTCGCCGACTCGGCGGCGACCTCGTCCGGGTCGCTGCCGGCGACGGGCTCGAACCCGTCGCCGACCAGCCGGCGGACCTCGCCGCCGTCCACGCTCACGACCTCGCCGGTGGCGGTGACGGCCAGCGACTGCTCGGGGCCCGTGTCGGCGAGCACCGGCGCGTCCGCCGCGGCGTCGTACACCACCTCCACCCGCCCGCCGACGATCCGGCGGAGCCGGTGGTCGCCCACCGTGCCGATGCCGCGGTCGGTCTGCCGGGGCCGGGTGTCGTGCGCGTCGACGACGTACGGCACGTCGCCGGCGCCGTAGGTGGCGATGTGGATCGGGAACGCACCCGTCCCCACGGGGAGCGACGGGCCCCGGTCGATCCCGCCGTCCACCCGCAGGTGCACGGCCACGGCGTCGACCTCGTCGTCCTCGTCCTCGTCGGCGTCGCCGGCGCCGTCCTGGCTCTCCAGCCACCACGCGCCGCCCGCGCCGTCGGGACCGAGGGCGAGCACCTCACCCGGAACCTCGGCCACCACCTGCTCGCCACCGCCGACCGGCAGCCGGACGATCTCGGTGGCGGCGCCCGACGACCGGGCCAGCAGCCGGGTGCCGGCGGTGTCGACCAGCACGGCATCCGGTTCGGGAGAGGGTGATCCGCCGACGGCTGTCAGGCGGGCGGGCGGCGCCACGGTGGGCACCTCCGGGTAGCAGTCGTCGGGCGGCGGGGGCAGCGGAGTGGTCGCCACGTCCGGGTCGTCGAGCTGCAGCAGGCGGCCGCCGTGGTCGACCACCAGCACATCACCGTCGGCGGGGTCCACGGCGATGAAGCGGATGCCGGGCACAGGGTGGTCGACCACCCGCACCTCGCCGTCCGCCGTGATCCGGGCCAGCCGGTGCGCGCCGCCGACGGGGTCGGCCGGCACCGGCAGCGCCACCCACAGGCCACCGCCGGCCGCGGGCTCCGCGGTCCACAGCGGCACGACGGACGAGTCGGGCAGGACGCCGTCGGTGGCGACGTAGCCCCGCCGCCCCACCTCGACGCCGCCGTCGTAGCGACCCTCGTTCTCGGCCGCGAGCGCCAGGCGACCCGAGCCCACGAAGTTCGCCGGGGCGTCCCCGTTGAAGCCGCAGGCCCCGTCGACGGCGCCACCGAACACCGACCGGGTCGAGCCGTCGGCGGCCAACGCCAGGATCCGGTCCTCGAGCACGGCGAAGGCCTCCCCCTCGCCCTGACCCGGCACCACCTCGAGCGTGCCGGCCGGCAGCTCGGGCCCGTCGGCGAGGGCGTCGACCGGCTGACCCGACCGGTCGCCCCGCCGGCGGAGGACCTCGTCCACGTCGGTCACGTGGACCGGGCCGGGAGCGGTCGGCTCCTCCCCCAGCTGCGGCCGGTAGGGCAGGGTGACGATCCACGTGGCGCCGTCGGAGCCGAGGACCGGGAGGTCGCCGGGCCCGGCCGGCAGCGGCACGGCGGTCGCCGGGGAGCCCACCGGCCAGAGGTGGGCCAGGTCGCCGCGCGCCCGGAACAGGACGGTGCCGTCGGCGAACCCCACGGGGACGCTGTCCTCCGGCACCGACCCGGGGCCCACGGCGCGGACCTCCATCCGGCCGTCGTCCACGGTCCACAACACCGGCCGCCGGTCGCCGTCGGCGCCGGCGCCGGCCCAGGCGACCACCCCGGGCTGCCCGTCGACCCACACCGGGTAGCCGTCCTGCGCCCCGAAGCCGGACATGGACATGTCCGACTCGGCGCCGGCCAGCACCTGGTACGGCCCGTCGGTCACCGCAGCAGGGACCTCACGCTCGTCGACCGGCCAGACGGCGAGCAGGCCCGGCGCCGCGACCAGCAGCGAGCCGGCCCGGGCGGGGCCCGTCGAGCCCGACCACCACACCGCGACCGCCAGCGCGGCCGCGGCCGCTCCGAGGGCCACGACGGCGGCGGCGACGCTCGTCGATCCCGCCGCCTCGTCGCTCGCCCACGCCGCCGCACCGCTCGCCGCGACCACCACGCCGGCCAGGGCCACCACCGGAGCCGCCCGGCGGCCGCCCGGCCACACCACCGCACCGACCGCGGTGAGAACGACGGCGCCCACGACCCACGACCGGGCGGCACCGAGTATGTCGACCCCCGAGCGCACGGTCACGGCGACCTCCCCTTCGTCCAGCAGGTCCCGGTAGGGCCCGGTCACGTCGAACGCCGAGCGCCACCACGGGCCGGTGAGCGCCAGCGCGCCCGCGCCGGCGCACAGGAGCGCGCCGACCACCCACGCACCCCGGCGGTCGGGGGCCCCGACCACCGCCAGCACCTCCGCCGCGACGCGCTCGACCACCTCGTCCTCGACGCTCTCGCCCGTGTCGTCGGCCAACCGCTTGCGGGCCGCGCGCAGCACCCTGTCGGTGCGCGCCCGGGCCGCCCGGGCCGTCTCGTCGAGCGACAGGGCCGCCGACACCAGGGCCACGCACCCCACCACGGCGGCGACCCGCCCCGGCACCAGCAGCGCCAGGGCCCGGCCGTCGGCCTCCCGCACCAGCAACGACCCGACGGCCGTCACCCCCGCCGCGATCCCGACGACCGGCGGGGTGGCCGGCGAAGCCCGGCCCACCCCCAACTGCACGACCACCGCCACCAGCGCGACCGCCGCCCCGACCACGAACAGGCCCGGCCGCCCGGCCTGGGCCAGCACCACCGGCTGGTCACCGAAGCCCGAGCCCCACGGCAACGCCACCGCCGCCAGCAACAGGCCCACCCCGGCCACCGCCAGCCGCTCGGGCCACCCCCACGGCGGCGCGAGCGCCTCGACCCGGTCCAACGCGGCCCGCAGGCGCTCCTCGGCCTCCGGCGCCTGCGCCGTCCGATCTCCTCCACCCGGCGGTGAGCTCACGACGAGAGCGTCTAGCACACTCCGTGGCAATCCGGTCGCGCCCACGCCAGACCGTCGAGGTCCCCCGGGGTGGGGTCCCCCGACAGGTGGTTGCGACGCGGGGGTTGGACCCGATGTGCCCACCCGGCCCCTCGTGGTTCCGTCAGTGGTGGAGCGGACGACCGGGGAGCTGACGATGATGAGCCGAGCCCTTGCCCTTGCCAACACCCTGCGGGCCAGGCGGACCGATCGGCTGTGCGTCGCCTCGGGGTGGGAGCTGCGACACGGGTGCACGGACGGCCGGGGCCATGGGGTCTGCCCGGCGTGTGCCCGGCTGGTGCGGATGCGCTCCGGCGGCCGGGACGGACGTCGGGGGCCCGGCCGGGGAGCCTGGGTCGTCGACGCTCACCGAGCCGCCTGAACCTCAGCCCGAACTGCTCGACCCGGGTCGGTGGCTGGCGAGGAAGAGGTCGACGATGCGGTCCGCGACGTCGTCGCCGAAGTCGCGGAAGTCACACGTGATGAGGACCAGGGGCGCGACGAGCTGGAGCAGGGCGTCCTCCAGCGTGACGTCGGGAGCGAGCCGGCCCTCGGCGACGCCCCGCTGCAGCAGGTCCTCCAGCTGGACCGCCTGCTCCTCGTCGCTCCTCGACCGGAGCTGGTCGAGCGCGGGCTGCCCCTGGGCCTTGGCGAGCAGGAGGGCAGGGAAGGCGCGACGGAGGCGGTCCTCGCGGGCCTGCGTGCAGTTGGCGCGCATCAGCACGCGCAGCGCGGGCTCGAACGCCATGTCGGTCGGCGGCACGGGCCTACTGCCCACGACCTCGCCGATCACGTCGACCACGAGGTCGTCCCGTGAGCTCCAGTGCCGGTAGATGGTGGTCTTGGCGACGCCGGAGCGATGGACGACGGCTTCGACCGTGACCGCGTTCGGGCCGCCCTCCACGAGCAGCTCCACCCCGGCCTCGAGCACGGCAGCGCGCGATCGGGCGACGCGTTGGTCGCCTGCCTGCGGCGCGGTTTGTGACATGGATCACCACCCTTCCTGGTTGACCATTATCGATACGCTACTGTAGCGTACTGGTCGGTTGAGGGACCGTCTGGTGTCGGTAATCCCACCGCTGACACCTCGCCGTCGACTCCCATCTTCCCCTCGTCCCCCGAACGGAGCCGATCATGTCCACTGTCACCGCGGCGCGCCACGCCGACGCGTCGACCATCACCGATCCGAGGCGCCGCCGGCTGGTGATGGCCGCCGTCTGCGCCGCCCTGGTGGCGGTGGTGGCCGGGGTCTCGGGCCTCAACGTCGCCCAGCAGGCGATCGCCCTCGACCTCGGGGCGTCGCAGAGCCAGATCCTGTGGGCCATCAACGGCTACACCGTGGCGCTCGCCGCGCTGCTGATGCCGGTGGGTGCCATCGGCGACCGCTGGGGCCGCAAGCCGGTGCTGCTCGGTGGCCTCGGCGTGTTCGCCCTCGGCAACGTGGTGGCGGCCCTGGCCAACAACCCCGAGCTGCTGATCTCCGGCCGGGTCATCGCCGGTGCCGGAGCGGCCATGGTGATGCCGGTCACGCTCTCGGTCATCACCGCCTCGTTCCCCGAGGAGGCCCGTGGCAGCGCCGTCGGCGTCTGGGCCGGCTTCGCCGGGGTCGGCGGCATCATCGGCCTGCTGACGTCCGCGGTCATCATCGACGACCTGACCTGGCCCTGGCTGTTCGTCCTCCCCGTGGCCATGGCGGTCGTCGCCGGCCTCCTCACCTTCGCCGTCGTGCCCAACAGCCAGGAGCGCGGGCCGGGGCGCTTCGACGTGGCCGGCTCCGTCCTGTCGGTGCTGGCCGTCGGTGGCATCGTGCTCGGCATCCACGAGGGACCCGAGCGCGGCTGGACCGACCCTCTCGCCGCCGCCGGGCTGGCGATCGGGATCGTCGGGCTCGTCGGCTTCATCGCCTGGGAGCTGCGCACCGCGCACCCGCTGCTCGACGTCCGCGTGTTCGCCAACCGCGCGCTGTCCGCGGGCATCCTCGCCCTGGCCACGGTGTTCGGCATCATGTTCGGGATCTTCCTGACGCTGATGCAGTTCATGCAGGCGGTGCTGGGCTACTCGGCGATCCGGGGCGCCGTCGGCCTGCTCCCCATGGCGCTGGTGATGATGTCGCTGTCGCCGCTGGCCCCGAAGGTGTCGCGGCGGGTGGGCCTGCGCAACATGCTCGTCGCCGGCGCCCTGCTCGTCGGCCTGGGCCTGGTGGTCATGGCCGAGTTGGTCGACACCTCGAACTACTGGTCGATCGTCCCCGGCCTGATGCTCACCGCCGTGGGCCTCGCCGCCACGATGACACCGGCCACCACCGCCATCACCGAGTCGCTGTCCCGGGGGCAGCAGGGCGTCGCCTCCGCCCTCAACGACACCTCCCGCGAGATCGGCGGGGCGCTCGGCATCGCCCTGATGGGATCCCTCTTCAACTCCCAGTACCGGGCCCAGATCGGCGACGTGGCGTCCAGCCTCGACCCGACGCAGGGCCGGCTCGTCGAGGAGGGGATCGCCGGGGCCACGAAGGTCGCCCAGGGCATGGGCCAGGACGGGCTGCCGATCCTCACCGCGGCCCGCGAGGCCCTGGTCGACGCCTGGGCGAGCTCGATGTGGATCGGCGCCGGCATCGCCGTGGTCGCCGCCGGGCTCGTCATCGCCCTGTCGCTCGGCAAGAAGGGCAAGCAGGACATGGCCGGCCACGGCGTCCTCGACACCGACGAGGCCGCCGACACCACCGCCACCGAAGCCGACGCCGACACCCGGGAGCCCGCCCTCGTCGGGGGCTGACCCCTCACCTCACCCGACCGAAATGTGCACGGAAACGCACGGAAATCGAGCGCTTCCGTGCACATTTCGCCGTCAGACGATGCGCAGCACCTCGGCGGCCACCACGTCGGGCTCGGTGAAGGGCACGTAGTGACCGGACCGCTCGGCGACCACGTGCCGACCCTGCGGCAGAGCCTCGGCCCGGGCCCGGTGGGCGTCGATCAGCGCCCGGCGGCGACCACCGCCGAGGCGGCCCGACCGGCCGCCGGAGATGAGCGTCACGGGCACGTCGGGCAACGTCTCCGGGGCGTCCCGGAGGCGCCGCAGGTCGGCGACGGAGCCCGCCACCTCGGCCTGGTGGGCGCGCGTCGCGGCGACGGTGCCGTCCTCCCGGCGCATCTCGCTCGCGGCCGGCTCGGGCAGTCGGGCGGCCAGGCCCCGCACCGCCACGCGGACCAACCCGAGGCGGGCCAGCACCGGCACGACGGGCCGCACGAACCGTTCGGCGCGCTCGTTGGAGCGGGAGAGCATCAGGTCGCAGCCCTCGTCGCTCTGGTCGACGAGGACGAGGCCGGCCACGCGGTCCGGTCGCCGGGCGGCGGCGCCCCGCACGATCGGGCCGCCCCAGCTGTGGCCCACCAACACGAACGGCCCGGCGCCGAGGCGGTCGAGGACGTCGACCAGATCGTCGACCAGCCGGGCCAGGTCCCGCGGCGCGGGATCCCGGGGGCTGCGTCCCAGACCGCTGCGGTCGTAGGTCACGACCTCGGTCCGCTCGGCCACCAGCGGCACGACGGCGCCCCAGGCGCTGCGGGACGAACCCATCCCGGCCTCGAACACGACGGTCGGCGCGCCCTGCCCGTGGCGTTCCACGTACAGCTCGCGTCCGTCACGGGTGTGCACCATCGGCCCAGCTCCTCAATGTTTGCGGGTCTAGATCGGAAACATGATAAGCATGCCGAACATCCAATGGTAAGCCTTGAGGAGCTGGGAAAGATGACGCGAGCCGTGCCCGGGCTGGTCCTGGCCCTGTCGCTCGTCGCCTGCGGCAGCAACGGCGACGTCAGCAGCGACGGCGACACCGGCGACGCGGCCTCGGCGCCCATCGCCGACGCCGACGCCGTCACCGTCGGGCACCACTACGGGACCACGACCGTCGACGGGCCGCCCGAGCGGATCGTGTCGCTCGACACCCAGTGGACCGACGTGCTGGTCGCCCTCGACGCACCCCTGGCCGCCGCCGCGCTCGACCCACTCGTCGAGGGCGGCCGCTACCCGTGGCAGGCCGACATGCCGGCGAGCGTCGAGGACATCCCGGTCACCGACACCATCCCCTACGAGGCGGTGGCCGCCGCCCAGCCCGACCTCATCGTCGTCACCTGGGCCGTCACCCAGGAGTCCGACTACGAGCGCCTGAGCGAGATCGCCCCCACCATCCCCCTCCTCGGCGACGGGGAGGTCGACACCTGGCAGGACATCGCCCGCACCGCCGGCGACGTGCTCGGCATCCCCGACGAGGCCGAGGCCCTGGTCGTCGAGGCCGACCAGCGCAGCGCCGACCTCGCCGCCGAGCTCCCCGGCCTCGACGGCAAGACCTACGTCCTGGCCAACTACACCCCCGGCGACGTCATCACCGTCGTCGCCGACCCGAACGACGGCGCCGCCACCGTCTTCGCCCAACTCGGGCTGCAGATCGATCCCGACATCCTCGCCCTCGCCGAAGGCGCCGTCGGCCGGGTCGACCTCAGCCTCGAGCGGATCGACGAGCTCGACGCCGACCTGCTCGTCCTCCTCACCAACGGCGCCGACCCCGCCGACATCGCCGGCTACGGCAACCTCCCGGCCGTGCGGGACGGCGCCGTGTCCCTCCTCGACCTCGCCGCCGTCGTCGGGCTCAACACGCCCACCCCGCTGTCGATCCCCTACTCCCTCGAACGCATCCACCCCGCGCTCGAGGCGGCCGCCACCTGACCGGAGGTCCCCGCATGTCGTCGATCGAAGCAGACATCGCCGAAGCCGCCCCCGAGATCATCCAGAGCATGAACACCGACTTCGAGGATGCGACGCTCTTCGTGGCCCAGGTGCTGGGCGAGCGCCCGTCCGCCACCGCGGCCCGGGTCACCGCGCTCAGCCCGGCCGGTGTGCGCCTGGCGGTGACCGACGCGGCGGGCGACGTCGAGGTGGAGCTGCCCTTCGACGCGGCGGTCACCGAGCTGTCGGAGCTCACCGTGGCCCTGTTCGGGCTGGTCGGGAAAGCCCGGGAGGCCTCGGGCGAGGAGGGGCTCACCAGCGCCGAGCGCCAGGTGGCGGAGCTGAGCACCTACCGCACGCTGCTGACCGAGGTGGTCGCCGTCGAGGACGTGCACCCTCACCTGCGCGGCATCACCTTCGGTGGCGACGACCTGGCCGGGCTGCAGCTGCCCGGTCCCGACGCGTTCCTCTACGTCCTGCTGCCCCCGCCGGGCCGCACCGAGCTGACCATCGACCAGTCGTTCACCTGGGGCGCCTACAACCACATGCCCGCCGACGAGCGGCCCGTGGGCGCCTACTACACGGTCCGACGCTGGTACCCCGAGGCCCGCCAGGTCGAGATGCTGTTCGTCCTCCACGGCCACGAGGACGGGAACGGGGACGGCAGCGGCGACGGGCCGGCCTCGTCGTGGGCGGCGAAGGCCACCGTCGGCGACCCCGTCGCCCTCTGGGGCCCGCGCACCTCGTTCGACCCGCCGGCGGGCACCGACCGCTACCTGCTCCTCGCCGACGAGAGCGGCCTCCCGGCCGTCGCCGCGATCCTCGACTGGCTCCCGCCCGGGATCCAGGTCGACGTGGTGGCCGAGGTCGCCGACGCCGCCTCCCGCCAGGAGCTCCCCGAACGGCCGTCGGTCACCGTCACCTGGTGCCACCGCGACGGCGCCCCCGCCGGCACGACGACGCTCCTGCTCGACGCCGTCACCGCCCGACCCGCTCCGACCCCCACCACCTACGTGTGGGGCGGCGGGGAGAGCCGCACGTTCGCCGCCGTCCGCCGCCACCTCCGCCACCACCAGGGCCTCCCCCGGGAGGCGGTCGCCCTCATCACCTACTGGCGCCGCTCCGGTGGCGCCACCGACCCGACCGCCGACCTCGACGAGGACGGCTGACCGGTCCGGCGGCCCAGAGGCGCGCTCTCCTACGGTGCGACCATGCCCGCCCAGGACAGGACCACCACGGTCGACCCGACGGCCGGTCGTCGGCCACCACGCCGGCCCGGCCGCCCCGCCCGCACGTCGATGGCCTCGCTGCTCGACGCCGCCGTCGCCGTCGGCCTCGACACCTTCACGCTGGCCGACGTCGCGGCCCACGTCGGGGTGGGCGAATCCACGATCTACAACTACGTGCCGGGGCGTGATGACCTCTACGCCAAGGCCGCGGCCGCGGTCTTCGACCGCCTCGACATCGACGCCGACGCCGACACCTGGACCGACTACGTCGACGTGGTCGCGCAACGGGCCGTCGACCTCGCCGCCCGCCACCCCGGCCTGCGCGAGTACGTGTTCAGCGGCCCCTACGAACCGACGACCGTCGCCACGTTCGAGGCGCTCATAGCCCGCGTGCGCCGCTGGCTGCCGGACCTCACCGAGCACGCCGCCTTCGTCGTCACCTCACGGCCGATCCTGCTCGGCCTGACCTACCTCGGCGACCCCGTCCTCGAACCCGTGACCCCCTGGCTCCGCCGCGCCCTCCTCGACGGCCTCGCCACCGCGCTCACCAACGGCGACCTCCCCCCGACCCCGCCGACCTCCTGGCGCTCCAAGCTCCGCTCCACGGACTGACGGGTACGGTCGCCGGGTGCTGCTGGAGCGGGAGGACCACCTCGAGGCGCTGGTGGCGGCGTTCGCGCGGGTGCGGGACGGGGGGCGGGGCACGTTGGCGGTCGTGGTGGGCGAGGCCGGCGCCGGGAAGACGTCGTTGGTGCGCTGCCTGGCCGCCGAGCACGTACCGGCCGGCGACGTGCTGTGGGGGGCCTGCGACAGCCTCCGCACGCCACGGCCCCTGGGCCCTATCGCCGACATCGCCGCCGGCGTCGGGGGACCGGTCGCCGCCGCCCTGGACGACGACGCCGGCCGCGACCGGGTCTTCACCGCGCTCCTCGACCACCTGCGCACGCTCCCCCGCCCGCAGCTGGTGGTCGTCGAGGATGCCCACTGGGCCGACGAGGCCACGCTCGACGTCCTGACCCTGCTGGGCCGGCGGATCGGGCAGACCCGGGCGCTGGTGGTGCTGACCTACCGCGACGACGAGCTCGACGCCGGCCACCCCCTCCGCGTGCTGCTCGGCGACGTCGGCGGCCAGATCGGCTGCCGGGTGCCGGTGCGCCCGCTGTCGCTGGAGGCCGTGACCGTGCTGGCCGGCGACCACGCGGCCGACCCCGCCGAGCTGTACGCGGTGACCGCCGGCAACCCGTTCTACGTGACCGAGTGCCTGGCGGCCGGCGCAACCACGGTCCCGGCGACCGTGCGGGATGCGGTGCTGGCACGCGCCGCCCGCCTGACGCCCGGCGCCCGGCAGGTGCTCGACGGCGTGGCGGTGGTGCCGGGTGGCGTCGACCTCGAACTGCTCGACGCGCTGGTCGACGAGGCCGGTGAGGCGCTCGACGCCTGTGTCGAGGCCGGCGTGCTGACCGCCGGTGCCGGCGTCGTGACGTTCCGGCACGAGCTCGCCCGCCTGGCGATCGAGGACACCGTCGCCCCGGCCCGCCGCCGGGCGCTGCACCGGGCGGCGCTGCAGGCGCTCCGGAAGCGGGGCGGGGTGCCCGACGCACGCCTGGCGTTCCACGCCGCCGAGGCCGGCGACGTCGACGCCGTCCTGGTCCACGCCCCGGCGGCAGCGGACCACGCCGCCGCGCTGGGGGCACACCGGGAGGCAGTGACCCACCTGGCACAGGCGCTGCGTCACGCGGAGCGCGTCACCCTCGAGCAGCGTGCCGACCTCTGGGCCCGGCAGGCAGCCGAGCTCTACCTCGTCGGACGACCCGACGACGCGGTCGACGCCTACGCCCGAGCCGTGGAGGGCTACCGGGAGCTGGGCGACCCGGCCCGCGAGGGGGAGCTGCTGGTCGCGTCGGCCGGCCCCCGCGCCGAACTGGGTGACCAGCGGGAGGCCGCCGAGGCGATCGGGGCCGCGATCGACCTCCTCGAAGGACTCGGCCCGTCACCGGAGCTGGCGGTCGCGTACGCCGGGCGCTGTGCGCAGCACATGCTGGCCCGCAAGCTCGACGAGGCCGAGCGCTGGGCGCAGCGGTCGATCGAGCTGTGCGAGCGCCTCGGCCGGCGTGACCACCTGTGCTTCGTGCTGATCCAGAGCGGCGTCGGCGTGCTGATGGCGGGCGACGAAGCGGGGCACCTCCGGATCCTCCGCGGCATGGCCATCGCCCGGGCCGAGGGCTGGGATCACCGCGTCGGCCTGGGCCTGCTGCAGATCGGCTCGGGTGCCGGAGAGGTCCGCCGCTACGACCTGGCGGTGCCGGCGCTGCGGGAGGCGATCGCCTTCTGCGACGACCGGGACCTGCTGGCCCAGATGCGCTACTGCCAGGCGTGGCTGGCCCGCTGCGAGCTGGAGCAGGGCCACTGGGACGAGGCGGCGGCACTGGCCGGCGAGCTGGTCGCCAAGCCGAGCACCACGGGCGTCACCCGGTTGACGGCGCTGACCGTGCTCGGCAAGCTGCGCGCCCGGCGTGGCGACCCCGGTGCCTGGCCCGCCCTCGACGAAGCGTTGGCCCTGGCCCGGGCCAACGGGCACCTCCAGCGCCTCTGGCCCGCGGCGGCGGCCCGCGCCGAAGCCGCCTGGCTCGACGGGCACGCCCTGGGCGACGAGGTGACGGTAGTCGAGGAGGCCCACCGGCTGGCGACGGGCCTGGCCTACCCGTGGGCGGTCGACGAGCTGTCGTTCTGGCTGTGGCGGGCCGGCCAGGCGATCCCCGACCCCGACCCCGTCCCGGGTGCCGAGGCGACGACGCCGTTCGCCCTCCACCGCCGGGGCGACGCTGCCGGTGCCGCGGCGGCCTGGTCGGCGTTGGGCTGTCCCTACGAGGCGGCGCTGGCCGGCGCCGACAGCGACGACGTCGACGCCGTGGAGGCAGCGCACGCCGAGCTCACCCGGCTGGGCGCCCGCCCGGCCGCCGGGTACACCGCGGCACGGCTGCGGGCCCTCGGTGGGCGGGCGGTGCGCGGCCCGAACGCCGCGACCCGGGCCAACCCCTTCGGCCTCACGCCGCGGGAGGTCGACGTGGCCGGCCTGCTGGCCCGGCAGCTGACCAACGCCGAGATCGCTGCCCGCCTGTTCATCTCGGCGAAGACCGTCGACCACCACGTGTCGAGCATCCTCACGAAGCTGGGCGTGGGGACCCGGCGCGAGGCCGCCCGCCTGGTCGACCCCGCCGCCGACGACCCTCCGGCCTAGGGACCCCCGCCCCACATATGGGTACCGGCTCCCGATGCCCCCGGGCGCCCCGCTCCGGACAATGCGGGCTGCCACCGGAAAGACCGGTGCGTGTCCCCCGAGGAGCAACAGATGCCTCGTTACCTGGTGGAGCGCCGTTTCCGTGACGGCCTGCACATCCCCCTCGACGCCAGCGGTGCGAAGGTCTGCGACGCGGTCGTCGACCGGAACCTCGTCGAGGGCGTGACGTGGGTGCACTCCTACGTGACCCCCGACAACTCGACCACCTTCTGCATCTACGACGGGCCCGACCCCGAGTCGATCCGGCGGGCCGCGGCGAGCAACGAACTGCCGGTCGAGCAGATCACCGAGGTCCGCGTGCTGGACCCCTACTTCTACGGCGGTACGGCGTGATGCTCGGCCGCACGACCCGCACGGCCTGCGCCGTCCTCGCCCTGTCCCTCACCGCGGTCGCCTGCGGTGACGACGACGACGAGGCCACCCCACCGCCCGACGAGACCGAAACCGAAGCCGCCGCCGCCGACCCCGCGGAGCACGAGACGTCACCCGACCCCTCGCTGCTGGCCGACCCGGTCGCCGAGATGCGGCGGGTCACGGTGAAGTACCTCACCGACATCGAGGCCGCGAAGGCGGACGGCTACGCGGTGATCACCCCGATGATGGCGGACATGGGCTTCCACTACCTGAACGCCGAGGTCACCGGCTTCGACCCGGCGACACCGGCGATCCTGGTCTACGTGCCCACCGAGGAGGGCTGGCAGCTCGGAGCCGTCGAGTGGGTGTTCCCCGAGGAGCCCGACGACCCGCCGCTGCCGGGCGCCGAGTACGGCGAGTTCCCCGCCGCCTGCCACTACGTCGACGGCACGTTCGTCCCCGAGGACGACGAGGCGGCCTGCGCCGAGCAGAGCCCGGACACGGACGCCGCGTTCACCTTCTGGCACCCCGACCTGGTCACCCTGCACGTCTGGGCCTGGTACCCGAACCCCGACGGCATCTTCGCCGGCACGAACCCCCTCGTCACCCCCTACAACGAGGTCGCCGCACCCAC
The DNA here is from genome assembly GCA_035316325.1 of Acidimicrobiales bacterium. Lineage (NCBI taxonomy): Bacteria > Bacillati > Actinomycetota > Acidimicrobiia > Acidimicrobiales > Acidimicrobiales bacterium. The sequence goes on along the minus strand of DATHJB010000111.1, from coordinate 178 downwards.
CGTGTAGCGACGACACACCGAGCGACGCCCAGGGGCCCGGTCACCGACCGGGCCCCGGCGCGCGCCCGGTCGGTCACTCACCTGGGAGGTGGGCAGACCTTCGGGGCGGCAGGTGATCAGCCGGCGGGTGGGGGCGGGGGTTCGCTGGTCGTGGTCGGGGGCTCGGTGGTCGGTGGGG
>DATHJB010000110.1 GCA_035316325.1 Acidimicrobiales bacterium | reverse complement strand
GCCGAGTCGACGAAGCAGCCGGTGCCCTCGGTGGCGGCGTAGTACTCCCACACCACCGGGCCCAGCCAGTCGATGATGCGCTGCTTGACCACCACCGGGCACGGCGCCGCGCCGTGGATCACCGACCGCAGCGACGACCGGTCGTAGCGCCCACGGGTCGCCTCCGGGAGCGACAGGAGCCGGTGGAACATCGTGGGGACCATGTGCGTGTGGGTGATGCCGTGCTCCGCCACCAGCGCCAGCGCGGCCTCGGCGTCCCAGCGCTCCATCAGCACCACCCCGACGCCGAAGGTCAGCGGGACGGTCAGCGAGAACGCCAGCGGGGCAGCGTGGTAGAGCGGACCGGTGCACAGGTGACGGTCCTGGACGCCGTCGCGGTAGCCGAACAGGTTGATCGGCGGGGCCGGCGGCGTCTCCGGCCGGTAGACGCCCTTCGGCCGACCGGTCGTCCCCGACGTGTAGAGCATCGAGCCGCCCAGCACCGGGTCGTCGATGTCGTCGGCCGACTCCCCCGCCAGCTCGGCGTCGTAGGACCGGAAGCCCTCGATGTCCCCGCCCACCGCCAGCGCCACGCCGCAGCCGGGCGCCCGACGGAGCGCGCCCGCCGCGATCGACGCCAGGGGCGCGTCGGCCACCAGGGCCTTCGCCTCGCAGTCGTCGACGATGTAGCCGGCCTCGTCCTCGGTGAGGTGCCAGTTGACGGTGGTCAGGCGCCAGCCGGCCCGCTGGCAGGCGGCGCCCACCTCGGCGAACTCGGCCCGGTTGGTGCACAGCAGCGCCACCCCGTCGCCCGCCCGCAGCCCCAGCCGTCGCAGCGCCCGGACCAGCTGGTTCGCCCGCCGGTTCAGCGCGGCGAACGTGCGGTCGCCGGTCGGGGCGACGATCGCCGGCACGTCCGGCTGCCGGGCCGCCCACCAGGCGAGCAGCATCCCCCGGCCCGCGGCGTCGAGCCGCTCGTCCCCTTCCACGTCGGTGCCCGTCATCGCTCCCCTCCCCCGGCCATCAGAGCACGCGAACGGCTACGTCGCCGGTTCGACCGGCGGGTACTCGTAGTCGCCCGCCAGGATCGACGGACCCGGCAGGTAGAGGCGGAGCATGAGCACGAACGGGCCGTCGGGCACCGGGAGCCAGTTGGCGGCGGGCCCGGCCGACGCCGCCGGCTCGTCGTGGGCGAGGACGATCTCGAGCGAGCCGTCGTCGGCCCGGACCAGGCCCGGGGTCCGGTCGCCGATCGTGTAGCGGCCGCTCGGGTGCTCGGCGAAGAACATGTCGCCGCCGTAGACCGACAGCGACCAGAAGGCATCGACCGGCGGCAGCTCCCCGGGCGGGAACGTGATCCGGTAGGTGGCGCCGCCGCTGCCATAGAGCGGCTCGCCCCCGGCGTCCACCCGGGTGACCGGGTAGACCGCCTCGTCGGCCACGTTCGCGCCCCAACCCACCCGGGCGACCACGGCCCGGGTCTGGACGTCGTCGCCGTAGGTGCCGATGTCCAGGTTGGCCGACCAGCCGTTGACCAGCTCGCCGGTGCCGACGCCGCGGCCGGCCCCGTCGTCGATCCGGGCGTCGCCCTCCTTCGCCCCCTGGTCGAGAACGGTCCGGTCCGTCGTGCCCGAGAGCGTCTCGAGGTCGGCGAACAGCTCCTGCTGGGTGGGCGTGGTGGGCGGGTTGACGGCGAGGGCCTCACCCAGCTCGTCGAAGAACGCGGCGTCGGTGGGGATGTCCTGGGCGGTTCCGGCGGGCTCGCCCAGGGGCGGCGGTGCGGGTGCGGCGGGGTCACCGGTGAGGGTGCTGAGGGGCCGGAGGCTCGACTGCCGGCTGATGGCCGAGACGTTGGCGACGTCGGCGTCGTCGTCCACCAGGAAGCGCCCCAGCATGAACACCTGGGGCGTCGGCGACTCGATCTGCTCGACGCCCTCCGGCAGCTCGCCCTCCCAGCCCGGCGGCGTGATCGCCCAGGTGCCCGCCCGGCCGTCGGTGGCCCGGGTGCCGACGTAGGCGAACGACTCCATCCAGGCGTCGAGGAACTGGTACGTGTAGTAGCGGTCGGTGACCTCGGGCAGCGTCAGCACCATCGGCTCGCCACGCAGGTCGAGGATGGCGATCGAGTAGAGGGTGTCGCGGTTGGGGGCCACGATGATGCGGTTCTGCGGCCCCGACAGGGCGTTCTGCCAGAACAGGCTGTTCACGCCCAGCAGCCCGCCGAGGCGCTGCATCGTGCGCACCGAGACCACCAGGGGGTAGCCGGCCACGTACGCCTCGGCGGCCAGCTCGGTGTCGGTCATCTCGGCTCCTTCGTCGGTCTGCGGGTCGTCGGCGTCGTCGGTCGGCGGGTCGTCGTCGCCGGAGCAGGCCGACGCCAGCAGCAGGCAGCTCGTCAGCAGCAGGGCCAGGGCGCGTCGTGTCGTCATCGGAGCTCCAGGTCGGGTGGGAACCAGCGGGCGTCGACCACCTCGTCGCGCCCCTCGTAGGCGCGCAGCGCCAGGACGCAGGGCCCGTCGGGTGTCGGCAGCCAGTTGGACGTGTCGGCCGGCCGGTCGTGGCCGACGACGATCGTGAGCGACCCGTCGGCGTCGCGGCGCAGCCCGGGCGTGCGGTCGCCGATGCTGTGGCGGTCGATCTCGTTGTCGACCAGGAAGAAGTCGGGGCCGTAGACGCACAGCGACCAGAACCCGTCGACCGGCGGCTCGCCAGCGGGAGGGAACCGCAGCTCGGACCGGGTGGACCCGTCGAAGCCGCGGCTGTACGACCGGTTCTCAGCCGGGAGGTGCCCGGCCAGGCTGACCCGGGCGAACGCCGCCCGGTAGGCCACGTCGTCGCCGAAGTCGGCGCCACGCGACCGGGTGCCCCAGCCGTTGCCGGTCCGGTCGACGCCGGCGGCCTGCGTCATCCGTCGTCGCCCCTCCGCGATCGCGGCGTCGTCGGACCGCTCCATCAGCTCGGGCAGCCCGGCGGGTGGCGGCGGGTGCCAGGCCGCCGGCGGGTCGGTCGCCAGCGCCGCCTGCAGCTCGCCGAAGAACCCGTCCCCGTCCGGCGGGCGGGCGGTGGACCGTCCGCCGGACGGGTGGACGGTGACCTGCGCCAATGCGGCGCGGGCGGCTTCGAGGTCGTGGGGCCCGGCGACCAGGACACGGGCCAGCACCCACACCGTGGGCGTCCCGACGGTCAGCACCTCGGTGGCCTTGTCGACCACCGGCACCGCCGTCGGGTCGTAGGTCACCCGGACGGTCGCCCCGTCGCGGCCGTGCAGGCGCCGGCACACGTAGCCGACATGGGTGTAGGCGTCGAGCAGCATCACCGACCAGTAGCGGTCCAGCGGGCCGACCTCGACCGTGAGATCGCCGGCCCGGAGGTCGAACCAGCCCGAGGCGTAGAGCGTGTCGTTGTTGGGTGCCACCACCGTGCGGTCGGCCGCCGTCGCCAGACGATCCCGGGCCACCAGCCGCCGCCCGACCCCGCCGTGAGCGGCGCAGGTGCGGTGCATCGCGACCAGCGGGTAGCCCCACACGTACGCGTCGGCGAGCGTCGTCCCCCTCACGCGTTCTAATGTAACCCATTAGGGCCTACGTCACGGGTGAGCTGTTCGCCTTCGTCGGGGGGTGACGGCCAGGGCCTCGGCGGAGGGGTCGACGCGCAGGCCGGCGACGATCACGTCGACCAGGTTCTCCACGAAGAGCGGCGTGGGCACGGGTGCGGGCTCGTCGGCGGAGGGCTGGTCGTCGAGCAGCTGGGCCCGCAGCCCGAAACCGCTGATGAGCTGGGCCCGCAGCAGGGCGAGCCGCTCGGTGCGGATCGCGTCGGGCAGCGCGTCGAGGGCGTGCCACAGCCACCTGACCACGGCGGTGCCGGCCGGCGCCTCGCTCACCCGGAACGGCATCTCGTAGGCGAGCGCCGGGTGGCTCACCTGGGCGACGATCCGGAGGTGGGCCCGGCCGATCGGCGTGTCCAGGTCCTCGGACATCGGGACCGCCAGCGCCCGCACGAGCGCCCGCAGGTCGTCCGTCAGGCCGGCGTCGACGATGGCGTCCACCAGCGGCGCCCGCCGCACCTCGACCTCGGCGACGTGGTGCCGCACGATCTCGGCGACCAGCCCGTCGATGTTGCCGAAGTGGTAGTGGAGCGCCGACTCGTTGCGCGCCCCGACCGCCTCGTGGAGCTGGCGAGCGGTGACCCGGGCGACCCCGTGCCGGGCGAAGAGCAGGGCGCCCTGTTCGAGCAGCGCGTCCCGCGTTCTCGGCCCTGGCACGGGGGTCACCCTAACAACGGCCCTAGCCAGGGCAGGTGTGGCGGTACTCCTCGATGGCCGCGCTCGGCGACGGCGGCGGGCACATGAACTGCTCGTAGCGGGTGTCGTTGTCGACGTAGCGCTTGAGCCACACGATCATGAACTTCGCCTGGGTGGTGTCACCGGTGGTGCCGACCCGGTGCTCGGCGTCGTTGAGCTCCAGGTACGCCTTCTCGGTGGTGCCCGGGATGCTCTGGTAGAAGGGCTCCGAGTGGTTGGCCACCGGGGCGGTCGCGTCGGCCTCGGCGCCGATGATCATGGTCGGCACCTGCACCTCGGGCCAGGACTTGTCGGTGTGCCACGGCTGCAGCGGGATGGCCGCCTGCAGGCCGGGCCGGGCCTTCGCCGCCTCCAGCGTGCCACCGCCGCCCATCGAGTGGCCGGCCACGGCGAGGCGACTGGCGTCGATGCGGGTGCGCACCGAGCTGCTGTTGACCAGGTAGTCGAGCGCGGCGAGCAGCTGGGCGCCCCGGCTCGGCGGCTGGTCGAGCCGGGCGTCGGTGTCGATGAGGAACACCACGAACCCCTGCGACGCCAGGCGCGGCCCCATCCAGGTGTAGTTGGCGCTGCTCCCCAGGAAGCCCGGGGCGACGGCCACGGCGCCGAAGGTGCCCTGGCCGGTGTCGGTCGGGTAGTGGATGACGCCGCCCCCGAAGCCGGCGACGCTCGCCGGCACGGTGGTCGACGCGGTGGCGAAGGTCCCGAGCGGGGCGGTGACGCTCGCCTCGGTCGGGTCGGGCCCCTTGCGGTACTCGGTCTCGGCGCCGGCCGTGGTCGGCTGGCCGACGAGCACCGCTGCGGTGAGCAGCAGCGCGGCGACGACCATCCCCACGGGCGCGGCGCTGCCCCCGGAGCCAGGGGGCGGCTCCGAGGGCAGCTGTGGGTTCCCGCCGGATCAGGTGACCGTGAACTCGGCGAACATGCCGTGGGTGAAGTGCGGCGGCCCCTCGGGGGGCGGGCCGTCGTCACCGGTCATCCCGGTAGGGATGAAGCACACGGCGATGTAGTCGCCCGGCTCCAGGTCGGCGACCTTGTAGTCGCCCTCACCGGGCGGGGCGAACGCCGGCGCACCGAGGAGCGTGACCTTGGTCATCGCCTCCTCCTCGGGGAGGGCGAGCAGGTCC
>DATHJB010000109.1 GCA_035316325.1 Acidimicrobiales bacterium | reverse complement strand
TCCCAGGCGTTGGCGACGTGGTCGAAGAGGCCGTTGTCGGCGGCGGCTTCGCGGTAGGCGGCGAGGTCGGCCTCGGACATCGGGTGGAGGCCGAGGGGGTCGGTGGCGCCGACGGGGTCGTTGCCGGCGTAGTGGTATGGGTTGGCGGCGAACGGGTGGCCGGGCGTGGCGGCCAGCGGGTCGGTGGACAGGAACGAGCGGGTCGACGGGTCGTAGGCCCGGTTGCGCAGCCACAGCAGCCCGTCGACCTCCAGCTCGCCCCGGTAGCCGAGGCGGGCCTGGCTGGGGTCGACGGGAGCGCCCCACGGGTCGGCGGCCGGGCCGACCGAGCCCTGCCAGTCGTGCGCCAGCCAGTCGACGGCGCCGTCACGCCCCACGGTCGCCCACGGCTCCGAGTCGCCCACCACGGCGGTCCCGTCGATCCAGCGCAGCTGGGGCACGGCCTCGGTCGGGTCCCACAGCAGCGGCATGCCGTCGACCTCGGCCAGGTCGCCCAGGGCGTCGACCCGCACGTCGGTGTCGCCCACGCCGGCCAGTTCGCCGTGCCAGTCCCAGCGGACGTCGCGCACGGTGCCGTCCGGCCCGGGCCCGGTGGACGACACCCGGCGGCCCGCCCGGTCGTAGTCGTAGCGGGTCGGCGCGTCGCCCAGCCGGCGCTCCCGCAACTGGTGGGCGGCGTCGTAGGTGTAGCCGACGGCGCCGTCCGGCCCGGTCTCGCCGGCGAGGCGACCGGCGGCGTCGTACGAGAACGTCCACGAACCCCGGCCGCCCGCCACGCCGACGAGCTGCCCCGCCGGGTCGTAGCCGTAGGTCGTCCGATCCCCGCCGTCCGTGGTGGCGGCGGCGACCCGACCGGCGGCGTCGCGCTCCAGCCCGGTGACGGAGCGCCCACCGTCACCGGAGCCCCCCGAGCCCCCGGACACGGTGTGGGCCGCCAGCATCCCGTCGCGGTACGTCCACTGCTCGCTGCCCCGACCCGAGCTGCGCCGTACCAGCCGTCCGGCGTCGTCGTGCTCGAACGCCACCGTGCCGACCGCCGGGTGGGCGGCGCCCACGACCCGACCGTTGGCGTCGTGGCCGAAGGTGGTCTCGGTGCCGTCGGGGTGGCCGACGGCGACCCGCCGGCCGTCGGCGTCGTAGCGCCAGGTGAGACCGACGCCGTTGCGCCGCCGGCCGACGAGGCGCCCCGCCGCGGACCACTCCAGCTCGTGCCGGTAGCCCACCTCGTCGACGACCACCGGCCTACCCAGCAGGTCGCGCTCGAACCGCACCCGCTCGTCGCCGCCCCGGTCCGCAGCGCCACCCCCGATCGCCCGCACCCGCCCCGACCCGTCGTACCACCAGCGCACCTGCTCACCCGTCGGCAGCACGCGCTGGACGAGCCGCCCGGCCGGGTCGTACGCCCACTGCGTGCTGCGCCCGAGCTGGTCCCGGCTCTCCACCAGCCGCCCGACCGGGTCGTGGCGGTGCTCCACCCGGCCGCCCAGCGGGTCGACGACCGCCCGCAGGAACCCCCGCTCGTCACGCTCGTAGCGGGTCACACCGCCGTTGGGGTCGACCGCCGACACCATCTGCCCCCGGGCGTCCCAGCCGTAGCGGGTCACACCCCCGGTCGGCGACGTGACCGCCACCAGGCGGCCGGCGAGGTCGTACTCGTAGCGGGTGGTGCCGTCGGCCGGCGACACCCGGGCCGCCAACCGGCCCCCGGCGTCGTAGCGGAAGCGCACCGCCTCACCCGTGGGGGCGACCACCTGCGTGACCCGCCCCTCGCCGTCGAGCCGCCGCGACCACCGCCGACCACCCGGGTCCATGACCGCGACCCGGCGCCCCGCCCGGTCCCACGAGTAGCGGGTGACGTGCCCCAGCGGCGACGTGACCGCGTCGAGCCGCCCGCCCGGCGTGTACGCGTAGCGGGTCACCCCACCCTCGGGGTCGGTCACCGAGGTGACGCGGCCGCAGAGGTCGTAGGTCGCCTGGGTCGACGTGCCGTCGGGCCGCCGGTTGGTGACCGCCCGCCCCAACGGGTCGTGGTCGAAGTCGACGGCGGTCAGCCCGTCGTGGATGCGGGTGAGGCGCCCCGCATCGTCGAGGGTGGAGCTGCGCCGGGTGCCGCTGGGGTCGACCGTGCCGACGAGGTGGCCGGTGACGTCGTACTCCCGCAGCCACGTCGCTCCGGCCGGGTCGCTCGTCCCAGTGAGGCGGCCGAGGCGGTCGTAGTCGAGCTCCCACTTGGCGCCGTCGGGCAGCACGACGCCGACGAGGTTGCCCAGGCTGTCGAACCGGCGGGTGGTGGCGTAGCCGAGCTCGTCGACCACCTCCTCCGCCTCGCCGTGGGCGCCGAAGCGCTGCTCGCGGCGGGCACCCGTGGGGTCGACGACGGCGAGGGGGCGACCGGCGGCGCTCCACTCGTAGCGCCACACGGCGCCGTCGCCGTCGGTGCGGGCGACGAGGCGGCCGGCGTCGTCGTAGGCCAGCGACGTGCGCCGGCCCATCGGCGACACGGTGGCGGTCACCCGCCCGGCGGCGTCACGCTCCACCGTCGCGGTGTTGCCGAGCCCGTCGGTGAGCGACGTCAGCTCGCCGTCGGCGTCGAAGCCGAAGCGCACCTCGACGCCGTCGGCGTTGACCACCCGGTGGACCAGGCCGTCGCGCACCTCCAGCCGGGTGACGGCGCCCTCGGGGTCGACGATCTCGACCGGCGCCCGCTCGACGCCCTCGTAGCGGTACGACGTCGCGGCGCCCGTCGAGGCCGAGACCCGCACCACCCGCCCCAGCTCGTCGTGGTCGAAGGTGAACCACGACCCGTCGGGTGCCTGCCGGCGGACGAGGCGGGCGCGGTCGTCCCAGCGCTGCAGGGTCGTCGACCCGTCGCGCTCGGTGACCCGCACCGGGTTGCCCCACTCGTCGTACTCCTTGGTCAGCTCGTTGCCGTGCCCGTCGATGGCAGCGACGAGCCGCCCCTGGTCGTCGTGCACGTAGCTGTTGGCCGGGCCGCCGGCGTCATCGTCGACGACCGTCACCCGGCCGCCCAGGTACCGGTACCGCGAGCGGCGACCGAACGGCGACAGCTGCTCGATCACCCGGCCGTCGTCGTCGTAGCGGTTGTAGACCTCCATCACGCCGTCGGCATCGACCACGGCGACGATGCGGCCACCGTCGCGGTCGCGGTCGAGCTGGTAGTGGCGGAGGCCCCGGGGCCCGCCGGCGGCCTCGACCAGGCGACCGGCGTCGTCGTAGGAGTAGGTGACCGCCCGGCCGTCGGAGCCGCGGACCGCCACGACCCGGTCATCCGACCACTCCAGCCGTACCGACCGACCGCCCCGGTGCCGCAGCTCCACCAGCCGGTCGCCGTCGTGGACGAAGCGCACCTCGGTGCCCGGCCCGTCGTCGGCCACCACCGGCCGCCCCGCCGCGTCGAACACCAGGCGGCTGCCCCCGCCGATGCCCTCCAGCACCAGCCCGCCGTCGTCCGCCTGCGCCACCAGCCCCGGCACCGCCGCCACCCGCCGGTAGGCCGACCCGTTGGTGCCGCCCGGCACGCGGGGGATCACCACCTCCTGGCCGTCCGGCCCGACCCAGTGGGCGCCGTCGGGCTCGGCCCGCAGCCGGACCGACGTCCACGACGACCAGCCCGGCCCGAACGCCCCCACCCGGTCGGACCGGCTGTTGTAGCTGCGGGTGAACTGGAGCAACCGGCACAGCCCGCCGGCGTCGAGATCGACCTCGGCCTCCACGAAGTTGCCGTTGGCCGTGTTGACCGGGTCGTCGGAGTAGCCGCTGGTGGGCGGCTGGCCCCAGGCGCTGGGGTTGTCGTAGGTGACCGACTGGCGGGGGCCGTCGAGCCCGGCGGCGTCGAGGCGGGCGTCGATGACGGCGTCGGACACCGTGCCGCTGCCGGCGTCGCGGAACGCCTGGGCGATGGTGGTGGCCCACTGGGCGTCGGTCTCGTTCCACTGCACCCACGTGCCGATGGCGCTGATCAGCGACGACGCGTCGAAGTGCCCCCAGCCGAGGGTCGACGTGAAGTCGCCGTGGAGGGTGTCGAGCGACGTCGTGTGGGGCGACACGGTGGTGTCGTGGCCCCGGCTCGCCGACGCCCAGGTGTCGAGGTCGTCGGGCCGGGCCGACGACACGCCCCTGGTGCCGTACGAGGCCGCCGGTCCACCCGCGCCCACGTTGCGGGTGACGACGCCCGGGTCCTCCACCGGGATGCTCGGCGGTTCGATGGGCGGACCGGGCGGCGGGACGTCGTCCTCGCCCATGAACGTGTCGTGGATGCTGTCGCCCACGTCGCTGACGAAGCCGCCGATGCCGCCGCCGTTGTCCTGCGACGCCTCCCACTCGCGGGCCTGGACCCGACGGTCCTGCTCGGCCTGGGCCTGACGGGCCAGCTCGTCGAGGTTGTCGGCGGCGGTCCGGAGCGACGCGGCCACGCGGGTGGCGTCGCCGGTGCAGGTGGTCTGGCGGTCGTCGAACTCGTCGCCGTAGCGGCCCTGCCAGTAGGTGCGGGCCGTGGCGCGCAGGTTGCCCCGCTCGGTGACCTGGCCCTCGAGCACGGAGGCGGACGACCGGAGCTCGGCGGCCAGATCGGCCGCGGCCACCTGGTCGCACCGCACGTCCTCATGGATGGCCCCGAGCTCGGTCACGGGTCTACCTCCGCCTCCCTGTGGCCTGTCCCTCCGCAAAGTACCACCGGCCCCACCGACAGGGATCGCGCCGCCGCAGCCCCAGGACGGGCCCGAACGGTGCCCGTCAGGCCGACAGCGCGGCGGTGCCCGGGGTGAAGCGGAGGGGGAGCGTCTGGGGGCCGAAGATGCCCATCGGGGTGCGCCAGGTGGGCTCGCCGTCGAGCGAGAACGTGGGCATCAGGGCCGTGAGCTGCAGCAACGCCTCCTGCATCTCGGCCCGGGCCAGGTTGGCGCCGAGGCAGTAGTGGGGGCCGCCGCCGAAGGTGTGGTGCGGGGCCCGCACGACGGTGATGTCGAAGTCCCGCGGGTCGACGAACACGGACGGGTCGTAGTTGGCGGCGGCCAGCGACAGGGAGACCAGGGTGCCGGCGGGCACGAGGTGGTCGGCGATCTCGACGTCCTCGACGGTGAGGCGCGGGGCGAGCCCGACGGCACCGCTCACCCGCATCACCTCGTCGACCGCCTGCGGCACCAGGTCGGGCCGATCGACCAGCAGCGCCCACTGGTCGGGTCGCTCGGCGAACAGCGCCATCGCCAGGCCGAGCTGGTTGCGGGTGGTGTCGAACCCGGCGAACAGGAGGCCGGCGATCAGCGACCGCAGCTCGCCGTCGGACAGCCGGTCGCCGGATTCCTCGGCCTGGGCGAGGGTGGTGACGAGGTCGTCGCGGGGCTCGCGGCGCCGCTCGGCGATCAGGCGGGCGACGTAGGCGTCCATCTGCGAGGCGCCCCACAGCGCCTCCTCCAGGTGGGCTCCCAGCTCGAACGACAGCACCCAGGTGAGGGCCGTGTTCCAGCGGGCGAAGTCCTCGTGGTCCTCGTCGGGGACGCCGAGCAGCGCGCACATCACCTGGATGGGGTAGTGGTCGGCGACTTCGGCCATCAGCTCGCAGCGTCCCCGCTCGTAGAGGGGCGCCAGCAGGCCCTGGAGGATCTCGCGCATGACCGGGCGGTGCGGCTCGACGGCCCGCGGCGTGAAGGCCCGGTTGACCAGGGTGCGGAGCCGGGCGTGCCCATCGCCCTCCTGGGCGAGCAGCGAGTCGCCGACGAGCTGGTGGATGAGGCCGTCGCTGACGCCCTGCATGCGCACGATGTCGGGGACGGCGCTGCGCAGGCGACGGTCCGTCAGCAGCGCCTGGACGACGTCACGCCGGATCACCAGCACGCCGATCGGCGTCCGCACGAGGGCCGTCGACGAGCGCAGTTCGTCGACGACCGGGGCGGGGTTCTCGGTGAACTCGGGCGAGAAGACGTCGAGGAACGGGGCCTCTTCGAGCGCTCGCACGCCCTGAGGGTACGGGCGGTAGCCCCGTTCAGACCAGGTCGACGATGCCCGTCACGCTGGGCAACAGGTGCGTGTGCGGAGCGTGGGCGAGCTGGTCGAGGGTGCAGCCGCCCGTCCCCACGCCGACGACGACGCCGGCGCCCGCGTTGGTGCCCGCCTCCAGGTCGGCGGTGGTGTCGCCGGCCACCAGCACCCGGTCGACCCGCCGGGCCCCGGCGCGCTCCATGGCCCGGAACACCAGGTAGGGGGCGGGCCGGCCGGCGGCGACCTCGTCGGCGCACACCACGGCGTCGACCGTCGTGCCGACATCCCAGCCCAGCGACGCCAGCAGCGGTTCGGCGACGTCGCGCCCGAACCCGGTGGTGAGCGCGACGCGGACGCCCCGGTCCCGCAGCGTCGCCAGCGCCTCGACCACGCCGGGGATGGGCTCCGGGGGCCGCTGCCGGTAGCGCTCGGCCAGGCGGGTGACGAACCGACGGTAGAGCCCGTCGACGTCCGCGCCCGGACCGGCCAGGGCGGCGATGGCCTCCCGCTTGTCGGCACCCATCCAGGCCCCGACGTCCGCCACGCCGACCACCTCACGGAGCACCTCGTAGACGGCGCCGTGCTCCTCGACGGTGGTGCCGGCCATGTCGAGTGCGACCAGGTCGATCACCACCGGGACCGTAGCCTCGGCGTCGTGGACGACCCGTACGGACGCAGTGATCTCGTGGTGGTCGGGGCCGGGATCGTCGGGCTGGCGCACGCCGTCGAGGCCCAGCGCCGGGGCCTGACGGTGACCGTGGTCGAGCGTGACGACCGGGCCGTCGGGGCGTCGGTCCGCAACTTCGGCCACGCCTGCATCACCGCCCAGGCCGGCCACAACCTCGACCTGGCCCGGGCCTCCCGCGAGCGCTGGATCGACGTCGGGACGCGGGCGGGTGTGGGAGTGGCGGAGTCGGGTGCGGTCGTGGTCGCCCGGTCGTCGGAGGAGCTCGACGTGCTGGAGGAGTTCACCACCGGGCGGGCAGGGGAGGCCGAGCTGCTGGGCGTGGCCGAGCTGCGCCGGCGCGTCCCCCTGGTCGGGGGCGACGTGGTCGGCGGCGCCTACCTGCCGCAGGACCTGCGCGTCGACCAGCGCCGGGCCGTCGGGGCGCTGGCCGCGTGGCTGGCCGACCAGCCCGGCGTCGATCTCCTCTGGGAGACATCGCTCACGGGCCTGGAGGAGGGCTCCGTGCGCACGAGCCGGGGGACGATCGAGGCCGACCGGGCCGTCGTCTGCGTGGGCCACGACGTCGACCGCCTGTTCCCCGACATCGCCCGGGAAGCCGAGGTCGAGCGCTGTGTGCTGCACATGCTGCGGGTCGCCGCCCCCAGTGGCCCCGGGTACCGGGTCGACCCGGCCGTGCTCAGCGGCACGTCGCTGCTGCGCTACGGCGGGTTCGCGGCGTGCCCGTCGCTGCCGGCGCTGTGGGCCCGGATCGCGGTCGAGCGCCCCGACGTCCTCGCCGCCGACGTGAACCTCATGTTCACCCAGCTCCCCGGCGGCGACCTCACCATCGGCGACACCCACCACCACACCCGCACCGTCGACCCGTTCAGCGACGACAGCCTCGACGAGATCCTCCTCGCCGAGACGGCCCGCCTCCTCGGCGTCGACCGCCTGGTGGTCCGCCAGCGCTGGCGCGGCACCTACGCCACGGCCCCCGACGACCTGCTCGTCGCCACGCCCGGCCCCGGGGCGCGGGTGGTGTCGGTCACGTCCGGCATCGGCATGACCGTCGCCTTCGGCCTGGCCGTCGAGGTGCTCGACGACCTGCTCGCCGGCGCCTGACCCGGGCCTCAGCCGTCAGCAGGGGCGTCGGGCGGGAGGACGAGGGCCGGGTACTCGGCGGAGCGGTTGCGCAGCTCGGCATCGATGTAGTCGTCGGCGGCCTCGGCCAGGTCGACGTCGCCCTGGCGCTCCTCGCCCAGGTACCAGCGGTGCTCCAGGATCTCGTGGAACAGCTCGGGCGCCGGGAGCCGGTCCTGGAGGTCGTCGGGCACCCGGGCCAGCGTCGGCTCGTAGACCTCGGCGAGCCAGCGGTAGGCGGCGATGGCGTCCGGCACCTCCCGGCCCTCCTCGTGCTGCAGGCAGGCCCGGTATTCGGCCAGGTCGTTGAGCAGCCGCCGGGCCTGGTTCTCCTGGGCCTTGATGCCGGTGAGGGCGGCCAGCCGGCGGGAGTGGTGGCCCTCCTCCAGCACGCTCGCCACCATGTGCAGCTCGTCGCCGTCGGCCTGGCGCACCAGCTCGAGCTCCTCGACGTCGAAGCCGAGCTCGTTCAGCCGGCGGATGCGGGCGGCGATGCGGTGCCGTTCGTCGGGGGCGGCCGGCCCGATCACCTCGGGACGGCGCAGCTCCCTCCACAGCGACTCGTAGCTGCGGGCCAGCTCGTCGGCGGTCTCGAGCGGGTCGACGTCGGACGGCAGGCGGCTGGCCTCGCACAGGTCGAGCAGCTCGCCGGCCAGGTTCTCGGTGGCGATCACGAGGTCGTGGTTGCGCTGGCCGTCGGACAGGCGGGCGTGCCGCTCACCGGTCTCGGCGTCGACCAGGTAGGCGAACAGGCAGCCGGCGTCGCGGCGGAACAGGACGTTCGACAGCGAGCAGTCGCCCCAGAAGAACCCGGCCAGGTGGAGCCGGACGAGCAGCAGGGCCAGGGCGTCGATGAGCCGGCTGCGCACGTCGGCGATGCCGCGGCCGGCGAACAGGGTGCGGTAGGGGAGCGAGTACTCGAGGTGCTTGGTGATGAGGACCGCGCCGAGGTCGTCGTCGCCTGGAGCCGCCGGCCGCTCGCTGACCACGCCCACCGGCTTCACCACCGGCAGGTTCTCGTCGAGCAGCTCCTTGAGCAGCGAGTACTCCCGCTGCGCCAGGGGGAGCGTCGTCTCCTTGAGGGCGTAGGCGTGCCCGCCCTCGGCGACGAAGCGCACGACGTGGCGCGACACGCCGGCCGTGTAGTCGACGATCCGTGGGTCGTCCCACTCGGCCAGAGGCCGCTCCCACGGGAAGTCCAGGAAGTCGGGGTAGCCGGCACGGGCCACCAGGTGGAACGACCGTGGCCCCGGCGATCTCGCCACGTCCGCACGCTACCGGCGCTCGGGGTTTGGCCATTGCCCACTGTTCCGGTAGGAATGGTGGCTCATGGGGCTGCTGATCCTCGTCACGGTCGCGGGCCTGGTGGCGTCGCTCGTCGACGGGGCGCTGGGCATGGGCTTCGGCCCGACCTCGTCGACGCTCCTCCTCGGCGCCGGCCTGGCGCCCGCGGCGGTGTCGACCACCGTGAACGTGGCCAAGGTGGCGAGTGGCCTGGCCGGGGGCATGGCCCACTACCGCTTCGGCAACGTCGACCGCGGCCTGGTGGTGCGGCTGGCCGTGCCGGGCAGCCTCGGTGCCCTGGTCGGTGTGACCGTGCTCGCCAACGTCGACGGTGGCGCCCTCCGGCCCTACCTCGCCGGCCTGCTGCTGCTGGTGGGCCTCCGCATGCTCCTGCGCTTCAGCCGCCCCCCGGCGACCGGGGGACCGGCGGTGTCGTCGCGACCGGCGGGGCCGTCGGGGCCGTCGGTGCCGGACGACGTCTACCACCCGGGGATCCTGGTGGCGGCGTTTCTCGGCGGCGTGACCAACGGACTGGTCGGCGCCTGGGGCCCGGTGGTGACGCCGGTGCTGCTGGGGCGGCCCGGCCTGGAGCCGCGCGTGGCGATCGGCTCGGTCAACACCGCGGAGGTGGCCGTCGCCCTCACGGCGTCCGGCACGCTGATCGCCTCGCTGAACGGCGCCGGTGTCGACCTCGGGATCCTGGTGGCGATGCTGCTCGGCGGTGTGACGGCGGCACCCGTGGCGGCGTGGGTGGTGCGACACCTGGCACCCCGCTGGCTCGGAGTCGGCGCCGGCGGGCTGCTGCTGCTCACCAGCACCCGTGACCTGGCCGGCGCCGCCGACCTCGGTCTGTCCCGGTGGGCGGCCTACGCGGCGGTCGCGACGCTGGTGGCCGTCGCCGCCCGCGTGTCGCTCCGCGGTGGGCCGGTCCAGGAGGACGCCCGCCCCGCCCTGCTCCCCGGCGGCTGAGCTCCGATCAGCTGCCGTGGTGGCGGCGGAACGTGGCCATCAGCTGGTCGCGGGTGTGGGGCTCGACCTCGTCGACCTCGGATTCGGCCAGGCGGCCGGTGAGGCGGACGACCTCGCGCCACTGGGCCAGCACCGTGGTGCAGCCGTCGCAGTAGCCGAGGTGCTCGTCGATCTGCTCCCGTTGCCCGTCGGGGAGCGCGTCGTCGAGGTAGTCGGTCACGAGCTCCACGAACTGCTGGCACGGCAGGTCGTCGGGAGTCGGGGCACTCATACGGACACCTCCGTGAGGTAGCTCTCCAGGGCCGACCGCACCTTCGCCCGCGCCCGGTGCAGAACGACCCGCTGGTTGGCGGGGGTGAGGTCGAGGACGGCGCACACCTCGGCCGACGACCAGCCCTCGACGTCGCGCAGCGTGATCACGCTGCGGTGCGGTTGCGGCAGCTCGGCGATCGCCGCCCACACCTGCGCCAGCGTCTCCTGCGCCTCCAGCCGCGCCGGCGGCAGCTCGTCCCACGGCGGCGGCGGGTCGACCCAGTGCCCCGGCCACTGCGGATGGTCGGCGGGGGCGAAGCGCTCGGGCGGGAACGTGGGGCCGAGGCCGTCGTCGCCGACCGCGGCGAACGGGACCGAGCGGCTGTCCCGGGCGCCCCGGGTGCGGGCCTTGTTCATGAGGATCCGGCAGATCCACGTCTTGAGCGCCGACCGTCCCTCGAAGCGGTCGATGCCCTCGATGACGGCGAGCCACGTCTCCTGCACCACCTCGTCGGCGGTCGCCGACGACGCGACGAACGAGCCCGCCAGCCGCCGCAGCGACCGGTCGTAGCGGTCGAGCAGCCAGCCGAAGGCCGTCTCGTCTCCCCGGCGCAGGGCTGCGACCAGGACGTCGTCGTCGAGGAAGTCGTCCTCCATCTCCCGGTCATCATCGCAGCTGTAACGCTCGGGCCCTCGCCGGGACTGTTCCCACATGAGCACCACCACGGCCCTCGCCCCGACCGTCAGCCCGGCGACCCCGATCCCGCCCGCTCCGTCGGCCACGAGCCGCCTGGTGCGCCGCCTCCTCCCGCTGCACGCCGCGGTGCTGCTCCAGAGCGTCGGCCTGTGGGTGCCGGTCGAGAAGCTGTTCATGAACGAGATCGGCTTCGACCCGGCCAGCGTGGGGGTCATGGCGGCGGCCTACGCCGCGGTCGTGCCGCTGATCGAGGTCCCCTCGGGCATCCTCGCCGACCGCTGGAGCCGCCGCGGTGTCCTGCTGCTGGGGATCCTCGCCCTGCTGGCCAGCGCGACGATCGGCGGGCTCAGCCACAGCGTGACCACCTACACCGTGGGCGCCATGTTCCTGGGCGCGTACTTCGCGCTGCAGTCCGGCACGGTCGACGCCGTCGTCTACGACACCGTGCTGGAGGAGACCGGTAGCGGCGACGCCTTCGAGCGGCGCATCGGCCGGATCCGGATGATCGAGAGCGCCGGCCTGGTCAGCAGCGCCCTGCTGGGCGGGTGGCTGGCGGCGGTCACCAGCCCGCGGCTCACCTACTTCCTCACCGTGCCGTTCCTGGTGGCGTCCGCCGTGGCGCTGCTGGCGTTCCGGGAGCCCCACCTGCACGAGGCCGCGGAGCGCACGTCGCTGCGCACCCACGTCGCCACCACCTACCGGGCCGTGACGCAGCGGGGCTGCCTGCTGCCGCTCGTCGGGGTGATGGTGCTGACGTCGCTGCTGGTGAACGTGGTGTTCGAGTTCGGGCCGCTGTGGCTGGTGGCGCTGGCGGCGCCGGCGGTGCTCTTCGGCCCCCAGTGGGCCGGCCTGATGTCGTCGTTCGGCCTGGCCGGGCTGCTGGCGGGGCGGCTGCGCCTCGGCGATCCCCGGGGGATGGGGGCCGTGGTGGCGGCGATGCTCGGCAGCAGCGTGGTGATGGCGACCGTGCGCGACGCGGTCGTGGTGACCGCGGCCCAGCTGGTGCTGGCGGTGCTCGCGCTGATGCTCGGCATCCTGCTGACCGCCCGCCTGCACGACGCGGTGCCGTCGGCCATCCGCTCCGGTGTGGCGTCCGGGGTCGGCATGTTCAGCTGGATCGCCTTCCTGCCGTTCGCCCTGCTCTTCGGGTACGTGAGCAAGCAGGTGGGTGTCTACGCGGCGGGCTGGATGATCGTCGCGGCGACGGCCGTGGCCGGTGTTCTGCTGGTGCGGCTGTCGCTGTCGGTGCAGGGCGCGTCCGGCGTCCACGCCGACCGACCGCTGGCGTGCGCCGGATGGGCGGCTGCCCCCGCTACAGCCGTTCGGTGAGCACGTGGCGGACGACCTTGCCGAGGGCGTTGCGGGGCACCTCGTCGATCCGCTCCCAGCGGCGGGGGCGCTTGTAGGACGCGAGCCGTTCGTCGCACCAGGCGACGAGGGCCGCGTCGGTCAGGTCGTCGCCGTCGCCGTTGCCGTCGGCGAGCACGACGAAGGCGCACACCCGCTCGCCCCACTCGGGGTCCGGGGCGCCCACCACGGCGGCGTCGTCGACGGCCGGGTGCGCCCGCAGCACCTCCTCCACCTCCCGCGGGTACACGTTGAACCCGCCGCTGATGATGAGCTCCTTGGCCCGACCGACGATGCGCAGGTAGCCGTCCGGGTCGACCTCGCCCAGGTCACCGGTGCGGAACCAGCCGTCGTTGAACGACTCGGCCGTGGCGTCGGGCCGCCGCCAGTAGCCGGCGAACACGTTGGGGCCGCGCACCTCGATCTCCCCGTTCGCCTCGGCGAGCCGCACCTCGACGCCCGGCAGCGGGAAGCCGACCGACCCGGCCCGCCGGTCGCCGTCGTAGGGGTTGGAGACGAGCATCGCCGTCTCGGTCATGCCGTAGCGCTCGAGGGGAGCGCGCCCGGCCAGGTCGGCGACGGCGGCGTGGAGGTCGGGCGGCAGGGGCGCCGAGCCGGACACGCCGAGGCGCAGCCGAGCGAGGGCGTCGGCGCCAGGGTGGGCGGCGAGGCGGTGCCACATGGTGGGCACGCCGAAGAACATGCTGGCGCCGTCCTGGATCGAGTCGAGGACGGCGCCGGGGTCGAAGCGGTCGTGCAGCACGGCGGTGGCGCCGGTGGTGAGCGTCCCGTGGAGGCCGACACCGAGGCCGTGCATGTGGAACAGCGGCAGCGCCAGGACCAGGCGGTCGTCCGGGCTCCAGCGCCAGGCCAGGGCCACGGCCTCCGCCGAGGCCAGCAGGTTGGCGTGGCTCAGCAGCGCCCCCTTGGGCGCCCCGGTGGTGCCCGACGTGTAGGCCAGCAGCGCGGGATCGCCGCCGGTGGCGGCGTCGAGCGTCCCGGGCGTCGCCCCTGACGCCGGGGGCAGTCCGCTCAGGTCGGGCGGCGTGACGACCGCCCCCGGTACCGCCGCGGTGATCCACCGGCCCCGCTCCTCGACGTCGGTCACCGCCGCCGCCACCTGCGCATCGCCCACCACGTGGGCCACCTCGGGCTCCCGGTAGGCGCCGTTGAGCGGCAGCGCCACCGCCCCCAGCCGCAGCACGCCGACGTAGGCGACGACGTGGTCGAACGACGCTCCCGCGGAGAGCACCACCCGGTCGCCCGGCCCCACCCCGGCGGCCGAGAGCCGCGCCGCCGCCACCGCCGAGCGCTCGTCCAGCGCCGCCGCGGTCAACGTGCCGCCCGCCGGGTCGACCAGCACGGCCTTCTCCGGGTCGTCGGCCCAGCGCCGCCGCCAGGCCGCCACCAGCGACCCGGCCCCCAGCCGCACGTCACCGGGGTCGACGCCCGGCGGGAGATGTTCGGTCCACGAGATCACGCCGCCAGTCTCGCCCGCCGACCGGATCGAGCGCGATCTCGTCCGGTGGCCTAGAAAGCTGTCATGGACGAGAAGGGCAACGAGGGCGTCGTGCTGCGGCGGCGACCGGTCGGGCTGCTGCGCCACGACGACGTCGAGCTCGTGGACCTCCCGTTCCCCGAGCCGCCGCCGGGCGGGATCGTGGTGCAGACCGACCGGATCGGCATCGACGCCACCGTGCGCAGCTGGCTGCAGGAGGGCGAGGGGTACTTCCCGGCCGTCGAGATCGGCGAGGTGGTGCGCAGCTCCGGCATCGGGCGGGTGGTCGCCACCGACTCGCCGAACTTCCGGGAGGACGACGTCGTCACCGCGCTCACGGGCTGGCAGCGCTACGTGGCGCTGAACGACGACATCCTCGCCACCAACGTCGGGCCGGCGGACGTCGTCGATCAGGAGGCCCACATGGCCGTCTACGGCTCCGCGGGCATGACCGCCTACGTCGGGATGCTGGAGGTCGGGCAGGTGAAGGCCGGCGACCGGGTGCTGGTGAGCGCCGCCGCCGGGGCCACCGGCAGCATCGCCGCCCAGCTGGCCAAGCTCCAGGACGCCGTGGTCGTCGGACTGACCGGCAGCGACGACAAGTGCCGCTGGCTGGTCGACGACCTGGGCCTCGACGCCGCCGTCAACTACCGCACCGCGGACGTCCCCGCCCGCCTCAAGGAGCACTTCCCCAAGGGCATCGACGTGTACTTCGACAACGTCGGCGGGTCGCTGCTCGACATGGCGCTGGCCCGCATCGCCAACGAGGGTCGGGTGGTGCTGTGCGGGGCGATCAGCTCCTACAACGACGAGCACCGCCCGCCCGGGCCCGCCAACTACCTGAACCTCATCCAGCGGCGGGCGTCGATGCAGGGCTTCCTGTCGCTCGACCATTGGGGCCGCTTCGGGGAGATCCAGCCCGTGCTCGAGGGCATGGTGAAGGCAGGCGACCTGAAGTTCCGGACCGAGGTGTTCCAGGGCCTCGACACCGCCGTCGACGCCCTCAACGCCATGTTCACCGGCCGCAACACCGGCAAGATCGTCATCGAGCTCTGACAACCAAGCGAAATTGCGTGGCTGGCGGCCCTATAGCGGCCGTCAGCCACGCAATTTCGTCAGTGGAGCCAGGGGTGGTCGGCGGCGAACCAGCGGCGGGCCGCCGACGCCGTGCGGGGGCCGTAGGTGCGGTTGCCCCGGCGTCGGCCCAGGTCGCGGCGGAGGCCCTCGGCCTCGGCGGGGCTGCACGGCTGCCGGTACACGTCGACGCCGTAGAGCCGGGCGGCGTTGCGCCACAGGACCTTGTGCTTCACCTCGTCGGTGAGCGCCGGGTAACCGAACTCCTCCTGGAAGCGCTCGCTGATCCGGAACGACCGGAAGGCCTGGATCTGGTCCTGGGGCGAGCCGGCCCAGATGGAGTCGGTGCCCCACAGCAGCCGGTCCTCGCCCACGGCCAGGAGCAGCTTGCCCAGCAGGTGGGCGGCCTCGTCGACGTCGCCCATCTTCGACCGCCACGTCCAGCCCAGCTCGGCGTAGACGTTGCCGCCGGCGTCGATCCCGGCGTCGTCCAGCGACCTCACCAGCCGGTCGACGCCCCCGCCCTCGGGGTCGTAGGGCCCCTCGACCACCTCCATCTCGGCACCCGAGTGGTAGACGACGAGCGTCACGTCGGGGTGCGCCGCGGCGGCCCCACCGACGTCGGCGGGCGACGCCAGCTCGGGGTCGCCGAGCGGCGGGCCGGCACCGGAGACCAGCCCCTTGTGCACGCACAGGATCGGCGGTCCGGTGGTCTCGATCTCGGTGAGCAGGGCCTCGCCGATGTCGTCGGTCAGCCGGTAGCCGCGCTCGCCGCCGATGTGGGTGTAGGTCTTCCAGGCGACGATCGGGTAGCGCTCGGCCTCGGCCCGCATCGCCTCCAGGGCGGCTTCCAGCGGGCCGACGTTGGGCCAGGCGTGGCCCTGCACCAGCACCCGCCCGTCGCCGCACAGCTCGTCGACCCGGTCGCGGGCCTGGGCCATCACCTCCGCCGACAGCGGGTCGGGGTCGCCCAGGGGGGACAGGGCCGAGAGCACGGCGACGGTGGTGTCGCTGCGCTCGAACAGCTCCTCGATCCAGCGCTCGGTGGTGAAGCAGTCGTTCGGGTCGGCCTCGCCGCACTCCTCGCCGAAGGGGAACAGCACGCCGATGCCGCCCTCGTGCCCGGCCGGGTACTCGAGGAGGTGGGTCTGGACGTCCATCACCGGCCGGTCGTCGCCCAGGGCCTCGAGGGCGGCGTCGGGGTCGACGGTCGCCTCCTCGGGGACGTCGTAGGTGCCGCCGTCGCCGCCGCCCGAGTCCGACGAGCAGGCCGCCAGCGCCAGCAGCGCCGTGGCCGCCCCCATCGAGGAGACGAGGAAGTCGCGCCGGTCCATGCCCAGGCGACGGGCGTTGTCGTCGCTCTGCCGGCGGGCCCGGCGTAGCGCCTCGACCACCACGTCCGACGGCGGCGCCGGCGCGCACTCGCCGTTCGAGCACGGTTGCCCCAGTTTCAGCGGCAGCCCCGGATCGTCCATGCCACACCTCCGCCTCGCGCCCGCCGTCGTCGCGTCGCCCTCAATGATGCCGGGACACCGGGCGGTTGCGTGCGACGATTGTGGCAGCGGAGCGAGGAGGAGCCAGGGTGTTGAGACTCGGCAACATCGCCTTCGACTGCGACGACGTCCTGACGGTGGCGCGCTTCTGGTCGGCCGCACTCGGTCGGCCGCTCGACGAGGGGAGCAGCGAGCTGTGGGCCTCGATCGGCGGCACCGACGGAGCCCGGGCGGAGCCGGCGTGGTACTTCAACAAGGTGCCCGAGTCGAAGCAGGCGAAGAACCGCGTCCACCTCGACCTGACGACACCGGATCCCCTCGCTGTCGACGAGCTCGTGGCGCTCGGCGCGACCGTCGTCGGCGAGCACGAGGTGCCGGGAGCCGGCCACCGCTGGACCGTGCTGCGCGACCCCGAAGGCAACGAGTTCTGCATCGCGGCGAAGAGCTTCACCGGCTGGTCCTGACCCGCACGCGATGAGTTCGGGGCCCCGGGGCAGTCTGTACCTCCGTTGGGCCAACAGGAGAGAGACGACATGAGCCTTCCCAGGATCGCCTACCGTGAGGAGTGGTTGGCCGCGCGCCGCGAGCTGCTCACCGAGGAGAAGGAGCTGACCCGACGCCGGGACGCGCTCAGCGTCGAGCGCCGCAACCTGCCGATGGTCGAGGTCGAGAAGGACTACGTGTTCGCCGGCCCGGACGGACCGGTGGGACTGGCCGACATGTTCGACGGCCGCCGGCAGCTCGTCCTCTACCACTTCATGTTCGACCCCTCGTGGGAGGACGGCTGCATGAGCTGCACCGCCGGCACCGACGAGCTGTCGCCCGGGTTCCTCGATCACCTGCACACCCGGGACACCAGCTACGCCCTGGTGTCGCGGGCGCCGCTGGAGAAGCTGGAGCGCTGGAAGGCCAAGCGGGGCTGGGACATCCCCTGGTACTCGTCGTTCGGGACCGACTTCAACTACGACTTCGGGGTCACCGTCGACGAGTCGATGGGCCAGGGCACCTACAACTACCGCACCGCTGCCGAATGGGAAGAGGTGGGACAGCCCTTCGGTGACCAGCCGTTCGAGGCGCCCGGCCGCAGCTGCTTCCTGACGGTCGACGGACGGGTCTTCCACACGTACTCGCAGTACGGGCGGGGCCTGGAGATGACCGGCGGGTCGTACTACTTCCTCGACCTCACGCCGCTCGGCCGCCAGGAGGAGTGGGAGGAGCCGAAGGGCCGCGCGGAGTCGGCCCGCGCCGCCCGCCCCGACTTCGCCACGTAGCCGCCGCCCCTGACCCCGCAGGTGACCGTCAGAGGTACTGGCCGACGGACAGGTCAGCCGGCTGCTGGTCGGTGGTGGCGACGGCCCGGACGTCGTCGGCCAGCAGCGTGCGGACGTCGTCGCCGCCGGGCGCAGCCAGGGCCGTGATGCGCTGCGCCTGCACGGCGATCGCCCGGTCGAGCACGTTGCGCATCACCCGCCCGTTGCCGAACGACTCGTCCCGCGGCGCGGCCTTCAGCAGCGCCCGCACCACGTCGGTGGCCCCGCCGCCCAGCTCGTAGCCCGCCTCCGACGCCATCAGCTCGAAGATGGCGACCAACTCGTCGTCGCTGTAGTCGGGGAAGCGGACCGTGTTGGGGAAGCGCGACTCCAGCCCGGGGTTGGCGCCGACGAACGCCGTCATCGGCCCCGAGTAGCCGGCCACGATCACCACCAGGTCGTCGCGGTGCTCCTCCATCTGCTTGAGCAGCTCGGCCACGGCCTCGTCGCCGTAGTCGTCGTAGCTCTTCGGCGGCGTGAGCGCGTACGCCTCGTCCACGAACAGCACCCCACCCAGGGCCCGGCCCACCGCGGCGCGCACCTTCGGGGCGGTCTGCCCGAGGTACTCGGCGATGAGGTCCGACGGCGACACCTCCACCAGGTGGCCCGAGCGCAGCAGCCCGAGCTTGGCGTAGACGGCCGCCAGCAGTCGGGCCACGGTGGTCTTGGCGGTGCCGGGGTTGCCGGTGAACACCAGGTGGCGGGTGGGCGCGGTGACCGGTAGGCCCGCGTCGCGGCGCAGCCGCTCGGCCTTGGCCTCGGCGACCAGCAGGTGGATCTCCCGCTTCACCGTGTCGAGGCCGACCAGGTGGTCGATCTCGGTCAGCGGGTCGCTCGACAGCTCGACCGCGCTCGACGCGGTCAGCTCCTCGGGGACGTCGCCGACGAGCAGCTCGTGCAGCGACTCGTCCTCGTCGACCACGCCGTCGGCCAGGATCCTCCGCGCTTGGGCCGCGATCGTGCGGTCCAGCAGGTCGAGCGCCAGCGACGCCCGGCCTGCGGTCCGCCCCACCTGCGCCTGCAGCAGCGCCCGCACGGTGTCGGTCACCCCGTCCTGGAGCGTGAAGCCGGCCCCGGCGGCCCGGGCCGCGAACAGGTCGACGACCTCGGTGTCGGCCAGGGTGGGGAACCGCACCTTGTTGGTGAAGCGGCCGGACAGCTCGGCGTCGGTCTGGAGCAGGCCGTTGACCCCCGCCTCCGGCCCGGTGACCACCACGACCAGGTCGCGGGGCTGGGCTTCCAGGCCGGCGACCAGCGCGCCCAGCGCGGCCCGGTTGCGCCAGGCGTCGTCGCCGATCGGAGTGAGGTCGTGGGCGTCCTCGATGCACAGCACGCCGCCGGCGGCCCGCTCGAGCCAGCGGCCCACCCGGGCACCCCCGTCGCCCACGAGGTCGGACCGGTCGACCGACACGAGGTGGCCCGACGACAGCAGCCCGAGGTCGGCGAGCATCCGGCCCAGGATGCGGGCGACCATCGTCTTGCCCGTGCCCGACTCACCGGTGAAGGCGAGGTGGCGGGGGACGCCCGACGCGGCCATCCCGGCGTCCCGCCGCAGCATCGCGGCCTTGGCCTCGGACACCAGCAGGCGGATCTCGGTCTTGACCGACTCGATGCCGACGCAGTCGTCCAGGTCGGCGTGGGGGTCGGAGCCCGCCGCACCCACGGGGAACAGGCGCGTCGGCAGGTCGGCCAGCGTGACCCGCACGGAGGCGCCGTCGCTGGCGTCGGTGGCGTCACGGGCGTCCCGGGCCTCGGCGACCGTGACGGCCAGCGTGACCAGGTGGTCGACCAGCCGGACGCCCCGGAGGTTCCGGTGCGCGGCGGTGCCGGCCAGCAGCGCTCCCGCGGCCGCGGCCACGTCGTCGGTCACCTGCGCGCCCCGGCGGGCGATCGCACGCTGCACCAGCTCGGAGAGGTGGTCCTCGGTGAAGTCGTAGGTGCGGGCGACGGTGAAGCGGTCGAACAGCGCCGGGCTCGCCTCGAAGACCTGCAGGTCGCCGTCGGGCCGGCACACGGCCACCGCCGACAGGTCGGTGTGGAGCCGCAGGGCGTGCCGCAGCTCCTCGGCGACCGCGGTGCCGCAGCGGTCGTTGGCGAGCAGCCGGTCGAGCCCGTCGACCACCAGCAGGTACCCGCCCCGCACGCATTCGACGACGGTGGCGCGGAGCTCCCTCACGGCGTCGGTGCTGTTCAGGTTGGTGAACAGCCGGTCGGACAGCCAGCGCGAGCCGTTGGCCAGCCCGCGGTTCGCCAGCGCCCGGGTGAGCAGGTCGACGGCGGTGTGCCGTCCGGTGGCCTCGGGCCCGGCGATCAGCAGACGGAGCGCGGTCGAGGCGGTGGCACCGGCCTCCCGGAGGACCGACGTCAGCTCCGGCTGCCCGACGAGCCGGTCGTCGAGCTCCTCGTCGACGTCGTCGTCCTGATGGCGTTGCCCGAGGCTGGTGGCCAGCGGGTTGACGATCCTGCTGCGGGGCCGGAAGAGCTGGCGCAGATCGTGCTGGAACAGGCCGACCGGCAGGAAGCTCACGTGGCTCACGGGGTTCCCGGGCAGGCCCCGCGCCGCGCCGCTCACCCGCGTCGCCATGTCGAGCCAGGCGCGGCAGGCGTCCACCTCGCCGACCACCATGCCGTGCATCAGCCAGCCCCGGAGCCCGGCCCGCCACTTGTCCAGGGAGAAGTCGTCGCCGAGCTCGAATGCGTGCACCTGGGTCGTCTCGCAGTCCTCCAGCGTCAGGGCCACCTCGAACGCGCCGGGCACCTGGCGCAGGTCGCACTGCAGCAGCACCTTGGCGAGCGCCATCGGGAAGGGGTCGCCGTGGCCGGTGGCGTCGAGGAGCCGCGCGTGCGCTGCGGCCAGCCCCGAGCACGCCCACTCCAGGTAGCCGACCGGCCCGTGCAGCTCGGGCAGCACGGCCAGGATGTCGTCGTCGGCGGCCTCGGCGCAGAGCGTCGTCAGTTCGTACCAGGGCGCCGCGGTGGTGCTCCCGCCGGCCCCGAGGTCGGCCTCCCAGCGGTCGTACAGAGCCCGCGTCGCCCGGATGCGTGCCGCCACCGGCTCCAGGTCGGCGAACACGTCGAGCGTGGCGCGGGTGAGCTCGAGGCTCAGTCGCCGCCGCTCCGGGTCGTCACCGGCGGCCTGGGGCAGCCACTCGCCCGGTGGCCGCATGGCGCCACCCCACACCGACCAGACGACCAGGTCGTGCATCATCGACAGCGGCGGGCCGAGGAAGCTCGCCATCGTCTCGGTCTGCACGTCGCGGCGGGGGCCGGCCCGCAGCGCCGAGGGGCCGAGCAGGTACTCGAGCAGGCACCAGAGGTCGGCGCCGGTGGCGGTTGTCTCGTCCCGGTAGAAGGTCGGTAGCTCGCCGTCGAGCTCGGAGGCGCGGGGGTCGCGGTTCAGGGCCTCGGCCCGCGCCCCGATCTCCTCGTACAGGCCGTCGGGCACCCGCCACGGGCCGAAGGAGTAGACGTCGAGCACGGGCTCGTCGGTCAGCAGCAGCTCGAGGTGGTCCGGCAGCTTCGGTGTCCGCATCCCGCCCATTCTTCCGCGGGAGAATCGACGACATGACCTCCCCACCTCCGGGCGACGACGATCCCGATGCGACGCAGCCCCGGCCGGAGATCGGCCCCGACCCCGAACCCGACCCCGAACCCGACGCCGGTTCCGACACCGGTTCCGACACCGGGGGCGAGGTGACGCAACCGCTCGACGACATCACCACGGCGGAGACGAACGTCCCTGTGGGGCCGACGACGGTGTTCGGCGGGCCTCCCGTGGTCGACGACGGCCTCGCGACCCCGGAGGCCGAGGAGCTCGAGCGCGCCGAGAAGGCCCACCGCGTCCGGCGCCGGGCGCTGATCGCCGCGCTGGTCGTCGCGATCGTCGCCCTGCTGGTGTTCGCCGTCTACCTGCTGACCAGCGACGACGACGACGAGGACGACGACTCGCCCACGACCACGACGACCGTCAGCACCCTGCCGTCCACGACGGTCGACGAGTCCCCGGCGGTGACTGGCCCGGCCTCCACCACCGCACCGTCACTCAGCACGACGACCCCGCCCACGACCTCGACCACGCAACCCTCGACCACCACGACCGCGCCGCCGACGACCACCACGACCCAGCCCTCGACCACCACGTCGCCCAGCACCACGACCCAGCCCCCCACCAGCGTCACCCTGCCCACGGACTAGGGGAGCGCGGCAAGGCCGCTCACACGAGGTCGTCGAACTCCCCGGCTTTGACGCCTTTGAAGAAGGCGTCCATCTCGTCGCGGGTGAACATCGTGATCGCCAGCTGCGGGTCGCTGCTGTTCCTCATCGCGAAGCCACCGTCGGGCAGCGCCGCGATCTCGACGCAGTTGCCCGCGGCACTGAAGGTCGACTTCCGCCAGTGGAGCGCTTCCGGGGTCACTGAACCAGTCATGGAGGTGAGAGCCTTTCCGCTAGTGCTCGCACCGTTGCGAGAGGTTTCTCGAATAAACAGGCCACCACGTCGACATGATCTTGTCGAACCCGCGAGGTACCCCCGGAAACCCTCCGGGGGTACCTCGCTGTCGTCGGGTCAGGCCATGTCGTCGAACTCCCCGGCCTTGGCACCCTGGAGGAACGCGTCGATCTCACCACGGGTGAAGATCGTCATGCCCGACGAGGGGTGCTTGCTGTTCCTGATGGCGATGTCCCCGCCCGGGAGCTCGGCCATCTCGACACACTGGCCCGCGGCGCTGTAGGTCGACTTGCGCCAACTGAGCGCATCCATGGGCACGGAATTAGTCAATGCGGGCATGCCTTTCTGCCGTTTCTCGCATCGTTGCGAGAGACGCCTCGCGATCCAGCGCCAGGTCGGCCAGGCCGTCGAAGGCCAGCGCGTAGCGCTCGATCGCATCGAAGTCCTCGAGCCACAGCCCCTCGTCGATGTGTTCGAGGTAGACGACGGGGTCGGGTCGATTCAGCGGGAAGGAGAGGATCGAGAACGGCCCGGTCGAGAAGGAGTGGACGCCGCGTTCGAACGGGACGACGCGGACCGTCACGTTGGGCAGCGTCGCCATCTCGGCCAGGTGCTCGAGCTGGGGGGCCAGCACACCGGGTTCGACGGGGGAGCGCAGCAGGACGCCTTCGTCGATCACGGCGTCGAGCTTCGTGGGCTCCTCCTCACGGGTGAGGATGGCCTTGCGGGTGGTGCGCAGCTCGACCAGCCGATCGATCTCGCGTCGGCTGCGACGGCGCAACCCCCCGCTCATGATCGCTCGGCAGTACTCCTCGGTCTGGAGGATCCCGGGGACGAGCAAGGGCTCGTAGGAGCGGATCGCCGCGGCTCCCTGCTCCAGGCCTACGTAGATCGGGAGCCAGGCGCCCACGAGGTGCTCGAAGCGCTCCCACCAGCCCTCTTCCTGCGCCTTCCTGACCGCGGCATAGAGCGGCTCGCGGTCGGCCTCGGGCAGGTCGTAGAGCGGCAGCAGCTTGTCGAGGTCGTCGTCCGTGACCGGCCGCTGACTGGTCTCCAGGTAGCTCAGCCGGGCTCCCGACCAGCCGCACTCCCTGGCAGCGTCCTTCTGGGCCAGGCCTCGCGCCTCGCGCAGGCGCCGTAGTTCTGAGGCGAGCCAACGGCGCGAAGCGGTCGGGCTCTCGGGGGTGGCCATCGGCGCGCTGTTCTAGCTAAACGATCTGGTGGCCGTCAACCATCCGCTCGATGCATGATCATGCATTGCTTAATCAGAGCGGTTGGTTTAAGTTAAACAGACCGGACACAGCAAGGAATCGCTCGTTGAAAAGCAGGCACCGGGGCGGCCACCGGCTTGCGCCCAGGGTCACCCGGTGCATCCAACCTCCAGGGGAGGTCGAGATGGCCATTGCTCCTACCTGTGACCCTCGTCAGACATCTGGCGATCGGTGCGGACCATGAAGCCGCACGACGACCGGGTCTTCGGGCCCGGTCCGCACGACGACCTCAACCCGTGCGAGTTCCACACCTCCGACGGCTGGGTGCTGGTCGACGCGATGCTCGCGATCCTCACCGGTGTCGCGACGATCCTGCTCGTCGTCTTCCGGCGCCCGCTCAGGATCTTCTTCCTCGTGGTCGCGATCGCGACGATCGGGGCGATCGCCGGCTGGTGGGCGCCCTGACCTGGGACATCGCCGACACGCTCGACACATCGGGCGGCGCTCGGGAGCCTGTGCGATGCTCTGGCGCGTGACGCCGCCCATCCCGCGCCGTCGGCTGCTGCAGGGGACGGCGGTGCTGGGCCTGGCGGGCCTCGCTGCCGGGTGCAGCGGGTCCGACAAGAAGGAACCGCCCCGGCGATCTCGGCCGGTGCTCCCGAGCGACTGGGACTACCCGACGGCCCCCGACAGCCGTCCACCGTTCTGCCACGGGGTGGCCAGCGGCGATCCGCTGGCCGACCGGGTGGTCATCTGGACCCGCCTGACGCTGCCCGAGCCGCCCCGGTCGGCGGTGCGGGTCCGCTGGCGCATGGCCCGCGACCGGGAGCTGCGCGACGTGGTGGCGGACGGCACGGTGGCCGCCGACGCCTCCCGGGACTGGACGGTGAAGGTCGACGTCGGCGACCTGGAGCCCGGCACCACCTACCACTACGGGTTCACGGCCCAGGACTGGAGCTCACCGGTCGGCCGCACCCGGACGGCTCGCCCCCTCGACGACGGGATCGGCATCGCCGTGGTGTCCTGCTCGTCGTACTGGTCCGGCTGGTGGAACGCCTACGACCGCATCGCCGAGCGCGACGACGTCGACCTGGTGGTCCACTGCGGTGACCACGTCTACGACACCGTCGACAGCGCCGAGTGGGTCCGCGCCCGCGACGACCGCTTCGAGCCGGAGCACCCCGACTTCCGGTCGTGGCGCGACCTCGACGAGGTGCGCCGCCGCTACGCGCTCCACTACGCCGACCCGAGCTTCCTCGCCCTCCACCTGGCGCACCCCCTCACCATCGCCTGGGACAACCACGACGTCGGCGGTGACACGGAGGACCAGCCGGAGCTGGCCCGCCAGGCGTTCTGGGAGTGGACGCCGTGCCGGCCACCCGACGCCGAGGTCGCCGACGACGGCAACCTCGTGCCGGCCGACGTGATGCGCGACCACCGCCAGCTGCGCTACGGCGACGTCGACCTGTTCGTGCTCGACCTGCGCACCCGCAGCGACGACACCACGATCCTGGGCGCCGAGCAGCGGGCGTGGTTCGAGTCCGGGCTGCTCGACTCCGCCGACCGGGACGCACCATGGCGCATCGTGGTCAACCCCATCCCGATCGCCCGGGTCGGCCTGGGCGGCGCCGGCTACGGCGGCTGGACCGACCGGGCCGGTGACCAGGAGTCGATGCTGCAGTACCTCGTCGACAACGGGATCGACGACTGCGTGTTCCTCTCCGGCGACGCCCACGGCGCCTTCGTCGCCGACCTCCCGCCCGACCAGAACGCCGGCTACGACCCCGCCACCGGGGCCGGCAGCGCGGCGGTCGAGATCCTCGCCAACAGCGTCAGCCGGGGCGGAGGCGACGAGACCGTCGCCGCCGGGCTCTACGGCGAGCGCTACGGGGGCGAGCCCGACGACGACCGTGAGCGCTTCGAAGCGCTGCTGCCCGACGCCCAGGCGACCACCGAGGGCCTCGAGCAGTCGCTCCTCGACGCCAACCCCTCGCTCGCCTACGCGCAGTGGCGTGACCACGGCTACGGCATGGTGCGGCTCACCACCACCGAGGCGACGCTGGAGCAGTGGTTCGTCCCGCACCTGGAGTCGTCCGCCGACGAGACGCTCGGGGCCCGGTTCACCGTCGCCCGCGGCACCAACCACGTCGTCCCGGCGGACTGACCCGGCGACCGGGGGGCCGGACGGCCGGGGCGAGGTCAGAGCCAGCCGGCGTCGTGGGCGATCCGGATGGCGTCGATGCGGTTGCGGGCGCCCACCTTGGTGATGGCGTTGGACAGGTAGTTGCGGACGGTGGCCGGCGACAGGGCCAGCCGGGCGGCGATCTGCTCGGTGGTGATGCCGTCGCCGGCCGCCCGCAGCACGTCGGTCTCCCGGGCCGTGAGCGGGGTGCTCCCGGTCTCCAGCGCCGCGGCCACCAGGTCCGGGTCGATGACCCGCTCGCCGGCAGCGACCCGGCGGATCCCGTCGGCCAGGGTGTCGGCCGGGGCGTCCTTCACGATGAACCCCCGGACGTGCACCTTCAGCGCCCGCAGCAGGTTGCCCGGCTGGCCGAGCCCGGTGAGCACCAGGGCCCGGCACTCGGGCAGCTGCTCGTGGAGCTGCTCGGCGGCGCTCAGCCCGTCGAGCCCCGGCAGGTCGATGTCGAGGACGGCCACGTCGGGCCGGGTGCGCAGTGCCGTGGCCACGATCTCGTCGCCCCGGTCCAGCTCGGCGACCACCTCCATGTCGTCCTCGAGCGAGAGCAACGCCACCAGCGCACCCCGGATGAGGTGCATGTCCTCGGCGATCAGGACCCGGATCATGCGTGCTCCTCTGCTGCCTCGGGGATCTCGACGACGAGCCGGAACCGGCCGTCCGGCAGGCGTGCCCCGGTCACCGTTCCCGACAGTGCCCGGGCGCGTTCGGCCAGCCCGGCGAGACCGCTGCCCGGCCCGCCGCCCGCCGGTCCCCGGACCCCGTCGTTGACGATCTCCAGCCGCACCACCCCGTCGCGGCGCTCCGCCGACAGCCAGCAGGCCTGCGCCTCGCTGTGCCGCAGCAGGTTGGTGGTTCCCTCCCGCACGGCCCAGCCGAGGACGTCGCCCACCGCGGCGTCAGGCCCGGGTTCGGGTTCGGGGAGATCGAGACGGATCCGGGTGTCGACGCCCGCCGCGGCCAGCAGCGCGGTGGCCGCGTCGATCTCGCGGCGCAGCGACACCTCGTGCCGGTCGTGGGTCACGGCCCGCACGCCCCGCAGCGCGTCGCGGGCCACCTCGGTCAGGCCGACGATCTCGGCCCGGGCAGCCTCGGTGTCCGACGGCAGCAGCCGCAGGGCCAGGTCGCCCTTGAGCGACACGGCCGACAGGCTCTGGCCCAGCAGGTCGTGGAGGTCGCGGGACACCCGCAGCCGCTCCCGACCCACCGCCATCTCCGCCAGCTCCAGACGGGCGGCGTACAGCTCCTCCACCACCCGGACCAGCCGCGCCGACCCGTAGAGCGCCACCGCGCCCATCACCACGATGGCCAGCCAGTACAGCGTCCAGAAGACGGTCTCGCCCTCCGAGGCGCCGGCCACCCAGAAGCTCCGGGCGAACAGGACGAGGTTGCCCAGCACGACGCCCGCTACCACGGCGACGGCGAGCCGGCCGCGCAGCAGCATGGCGGCCGACGCAAGCACGAACCACTGGGTGTCGGCCCAGTCCCAGCTGAACCACCACGACGGGACGTAGGCGAGCAGGGCCACGGCCAGGAGCGTCGCCGCCCAGACGGGAGGTCGCTCGCCGCGGGCTGCCGCCAGGCTGTGCCGGAGCTGGAGCCCGCCCAGGGCCACGGCGGCCAGGGCGATCAGCGTGCTCCCGCCGAGCCCCAGGCTCTCGTGGCGGGCGATCGTGTAGACGGGCGGGGCGACGACGAACGGCAGGTGGAGGGCCACCAGGAGCCCGGGCGCGTGCCGCGCCGTCCATCGCGGGAACCCCGCCGGGTTGCTGGCGGCGGTGCTCATGTCGCGCTTCCTGCCCGCACCGCCACCTGCACCTGTCCCGCCTGGTGGGTGACGGCGAGGACGCACGTCCCGGTGGTGTCGGCCCGCAGCAGCCGGGAGATGTCGGCCCGCAGCTGCGACCGGAGCGCCTCGTCCGCGGTGTCGGGGACGCCGTCGCGTGGCAGCACCACCTGTGTGGCGATGCCGGCGGCGGTCAGGAGGGTGGCGGCGGTGTCGAGCTCGGCCGACAGCGACACCCGCTGGTAGCCGTTGACCAGCTGGCGGGCCTGGGCCAGGGTCCGGCGGGCGCCGCCCACGAGCGCCTCCAGCTCCGCCTCCAGCGGCCCGGTCCCGGGTCCGGCCCACGGCGTCGTGTCGTCGTCGACGAGGACCGTGGCCCGCTCGCCCTGGGCCGTGATCGAGCGCAGGGCGGCGCCGAGCGTCTCCCGCAGCTCGCCGTCGAGGCGCAGCCGCTCGTGCACCACGGCCTCGTCGGCCAGCGCCCGCCGTGTCGCCTCCAGGCGTCGCACTGCCCCCACCAGCCAGATCGGCACGAACACCGCGGCCGCACGCCAGGCGACGGTCACCGCGTAGTACGAGGGAGCGGCCGCCACCCAGGAGTCGAGCAGCAGCGACAACGGCACCTGCGCGGCCACCACCGCCGCCACGACCGCCAGCGACCAGCGGGGTCGCAGCACCAGCAGGGCCGAGACGGCGACCACGTGGAACGTCGGCAGCCAGAGGTCGCCCAGCGGGAGCGCGGCGACGATCACGACCGTGAGCGCCGCCAGGGTCCAGGCACCGCCGCGGGCGCGGGACCCCCGGGCCGCGTGCTCCACGTGACGCAGGTGCAGGGGGAGGTAGGCGGCGGTGGCCAGCAACGCCCATGCCCCGTCGGCGTAACCGCCCGGCCAGAACGCCGACGACTCGGCGATGAGACCCACCTGGACCAGGGGGAAGACCGCGGCGTACGCCATGGCGCCGGGGGTGGCGAAGCGCAGCAGGCCCCCGAACCGCTCGACATCCTTCAGCCTGATCACCACCCGAGACGACCGACGGGGACGGCCCGAGACTACGAGCCGTCCCCGTGCAGGTTCGATCACCGGGAGCGTGAGCGCTACCGCCACCGTCATGACGACCGGCTCAGCTGCGCCTCGTCGAGCCGCCGTGGAGCACGAGGGCCCGACCCAGGCATCCCAGCGCCGCCGTCGACAGCAGGGCGCGCACCACGTTCCAGGCCACCCACGGGCCCTCGAAGTCGTTGCGGACCGCCGCCAGGTTCGTGATCAGGTCGGGGTCGCCGGCCCGGTCGAGCTGGTCGTTGAGCGGGATGTTGATCCCGAACGTGACGGCGAGCGCCACGCCGTAGAGGGCCACTGCGGCCACGATCCACCGTGTGGCGTCCCGCAGGCCCAGGCGCCGGTGCAGCATCGCGGCGACGGCCGGGAGCACGAAGGCGCCGAAGAAGACGGGCAGGAACGCGGCGTTCTGGACCGCCTCGTTGATCCGCTGCATCGACAGCACGAACGTGCGGTCGTCGGTCTTGGCCAGGCCGAGCATCACCGAGACGGCCCAGGCGTAGAAGAACCCGGCCATCAGCCCGGTGGCGACCAGGGACGCTCCGAGCACCCGGCCCGCCGTCCTTCGGGGGAGGGGGCCGGTGGGGGCGACCGAGCGGGTGTCGGGGGCGGGGGCGGTGAGGTTGGGGGCGACGATCATTCGGCTCTCCTCCTGGGTGGGGACGAGGTCGACTCTGCGCCGGGATCGCCGCGGCCGGTAGATGCCGACGTCACCGGCTGACGATGACGAACATCACGGCGCACTGACGACATCGGTCTCTACCGACCGACCTCTCGATGCCGGATCCTGGGACCGTGCGCGACGTGTCCGACGGCTTCCTGCTCCAGATGGCGGAGATCTCCGCCGGCCTCATCGGCCTGTTCCTGGTCGGCATCTTCTTCTACCTGGAGGCGGGCGACCGTCACCCGGAGCGCCCGGCGGACACCGACGCGGTCGACCTCTACTTCCGGGCCAGCACCCGGATCGTGCTGGTGCTGTACGCCATCCCCATCGGTCTCGCGCTGGCCCTGGTCGTGCTGGAGCCGGCCTGGCCCCGGCTGCTCCTCGTGGCGCTGAGCGTGGTGTTGGTCGCCGCCAACGTCGAGACCGTGCGGCGCGTCCGGCCCGTGGCGAAGCTCACCGGCGCCACGTCGCTGGTCCTCACCGAGGTCCAGGGCTCGCTCGGCGTGCTCGTCACCGTGACCCTTCCCTGGCTGCTCGGAGGCTTCCACCCCAGCCGCGAGGACCTCACCTGGTCGATCCTCGCGTCGTTCGCCACGGGCTTCCTCAGCATCTACGCCACCGCGATGTCCGCGTTCTCCCTGCCCCGCCAGTAGAGGATCACGGATGGGGTCGGATGACCCTGTATGTTCCTGTCGGGTGCGAGACCACGGGTTGCGGGGAAGGGATGCCGTAGAGGCTGTC
Organism: Acidimicrobiales bacterium; assembly: GCA_035316325.1. Taxonomy (NCBI): domain Bacteria; kingdom Bacillati; phylum Actinomycetota; class Acidimicrobiia; order Acidimicrobiales; species Acidimicrobiales bacterium. The sequence continues at coordinate 13,707 of DATHJB010000109.1, read as the reverse complement.
GCCTTGCCGTTGCTCGGGATCGGGGTGGTGCTGGGGTTCTTCGAGGTGGCGCCCCGGATCGGGTTGCTGCCCCGCTCGTCGTTCCCGACCACCACCGAGGTGGCCGCTGCGCTCGGGGACCTGCTGGGCACGGAGGAGCTGTGGGACGCGGTCGGCCACACGCTCGGAGCCTGGGTGTGGGCGATGGTGGTGGCGACGCTGGTCGCCGTGCCCCTCGGGGTGCTGATGGGCGCCAGCCGCCTCGCCGCGCGGCTGTGCCGGTTCACGGTGGAGTTCCTGCGCCCGGTCCCGTCGGTGGCGCTGGTGCCGGTGCTCGTGCTGGCCTTCGGCACGCAGTCGTCGCTGACCATCGCGCTGGGCGCGCTCGCGGCGGCGTTCCCGCTGCTGTTCCAGGTGATGTACGGCGTCGCCGACGTCGACCCGGTCGCCCAGGACATGGGCCGCGCCTACGGCCTGGGACGGCTCGAGCGGGTGCGGCGCATCACCCTGCCGAGCTGCGCCCCCTTCCTGGCCACCGGCCTGCGGATCTCGGCGTCGGTGGCGCTGATCCTGGTCGTCACCGGCGAGTACGTCGTCGGCGTCCCCGGAGTCGGACGGGAGGTGCTCGTCGCCCAGAGCGGCGGCGCCTACGACGAGGCGTACGCCTGGATCGTCGTGACCGGGCTGCTGGGCCTGGTCGTGAACCTGGCCTTCGGGGCCGTGGAGCGACGCTGGTTGTGGTGGCACCCGAGCCAGCGGCGCACGGCGGCGGGCGGGCTGTGACGCTCGCCCGGCTCGGCCCACTCGGTCGGCTGCCCCTGCAGTTGGTCCTGCCGGTCGGCCTGGTCACGCTGTGGTGGTGGACGTCCCGTGACAGCACGTCGTACCTCTTCCCACCGCTGGCCGACATCGTCGAGAGCCTGCGTGACGACTGGCTGCACGGCCGGGTGAGCAGCGACCTGTGGCCCAGCCTGCGCCGGTTCGGGCTCGGCTACCTGATCGCGGCGATGGCCGGGGTCGTGGCCGGGACCGCGATCGGCCTCGCCCCCCGGCTGCGGCGCACCACCCAGCCCGTCACCGAGTTTGTCCGGTCGATCCCGTCGCCGCTCCTGTTCCCCGTCGCGCTGGTGCTGTTCGGCATCGGCGACGGGTCGAAGGTGGCGCTGATCGTCCTCGGGTCGGTGTGGCCGGTGCTGCTGAACACCGTCGACGGCGTCCGGGGCGTCGACCAGCAGGTGCTCGACGTCGCCCGCAGCTTCCGCCTCGGCCCCTGGCTGCGGATCACCCGGGTGATCCTCCCGGCGGCCGGGCCCAAGATCGCCGCCGGGCTGCGCATCGGGCTGTCGGTGGCGCTGCTGCTGATGGTGGTCAGCGAGATGCGGGGCGGCACGAACGGGCTCGGGTTCCAGATCCGGTCGGACCAGCGCAGCTTCGACACCGCCAGCTCCTACGCAGGGGTGATCGTGATCGGCCTGATCGGCCTGGTGGTGAACCTGCTGTTCGTCGCCGTGGAGAGCCGGGTCATGCGCTGGCACCGCGGCGCCCGGGCGGGAGGCCTCTCCGAGACCCCGGGGCTCCTCCGATGAGCAGCAGCCTGGAGATCGACCGCCTCCACAAGGAGTACGGCACCGGACCGGACGCCACCATCGCGGTCGAGGACGTGACCCTGACCGTGCAGCCCGGCGAGCTGCTGTGCATCGTCGGCCCGTCGGGCTGTGGCAAGACGACGCTGCTGCGCTGCATCTCGGGCCTGATGGCCCCGACCTCGGGGGCCACCCGCCTCGACGACCGGGTCGTCGTCGCCCCGCCTCCCTCGATGGCGCTGGTGTTCCAGGACTACAGCCGGTCGCTGCTGCCCTGGATGACGGTGCACGCCAACGTCGTGCTGCCGTTGAAGGCCCGCCGGACGCCGCGCGCCGAGCGCGACCGGCTGGCCGCCGACGCCCTCGCCGACGTCGGCCTCGCCGGGCAGGGGCCCAGGTACCCCTGGCAGCTGTCGGCCGGCATGCAGCAGCGGGTCGCCATCGCCCGGGCACTGGCCTACCGGCCCGAGGTCCTGCTCCTCGACGAGCCCTTCGCCTCGGTCGACGCCCAGACCCGGGCCGAGCTCCAGGACCTGCTGCTCGACGTGTGGGAGCGCACCGGGTTCACCGTGGTGTTCGTCACCCACGACATCGACGAGGCGGCCTACGTGGCCGACCGGATCGTGGTGCTCACCGCGTCGCCCGCCCGGGTGAAGGAGACCGTCGACGTCGACCTGCCCCGGCCGCGCGATCAGATCGAGACCCGGGTGAAACCCGAGTTCGCGGCGCTTCGGAGCCAGGTCTTCGCATCGGTCCGGGAGGAGGCGCAACGGGCGCGAAAACCCCGCTGAACGGCGTACTTTCCGGAGTCGTGCCATGGTCTATTGTGCGGACCCTGGGAAGACGAGTGGGCACCTGACCGAGCGGTCGATCGCCCCCGCGGGGTATACCTGAGCCGGTCAGACGAACAGGGAGGTGCATGATGCCGAGCGACCCACAGCCTGAGTCCCTGTCGCCCCCACACGGCAACCAGATCGTCGACACGTCCGTCGCCCAGGCGGCGCGTGCCTACGACTACCTGTTGGGAGGCGTCGACAACTTCGAGGTCGACCGGGAGGCCATCCACCAGATGTACGCCTCGGCGGGGGGCGTCGACCTGGCCCGCAAGCGCGTGCGCGCCAACCGCAACTTCCTCGGCCGCGCCGTGCGCTACCTGGCCGGCGAGGCCGGCGTCCGCCAGTTCCTCGACCTCGGCACCGGCATCCCGAACGCCGACAACGTCCACGCCGTGGCCCAGGAGACGGCGCCGGACAGCCGCATCGTCTACGTCGACCACGACCCGGTGGTCCTCGCCCACGCCCACACGCTGCGGGCGAGCACCTCGGAGGGCCGGACGTCGTTCATCTTCGGCGACATCCAGGACCACCAGAGCATCCTGAGCCAGGCAGCCGAGACGCTCGACTTCAGCCAGCCGGTCGCCCTCGTGATCGTCGGCGTCCTCCACCACTTCCGCGACGAGCAGAACCCGAAGGTGATGGTCCGCCGCTACCTCGACGCGGTCTCCTCGGGCAGCTACCTGGTGCTCGAGCACATCGGCCGCGAGAACGACGAGCTGACCAACCTCGGCGAGGTGACGAACGGGTTCCCGGGAACCGACTTCACCCTGTTCCCCCGCACCCGTGCCGAGCTGGCCGAGTTCTTCGAGGGCACGGAGCTGGTCGACCCCGGGCTGGTGTTCGTCGACCACTGGCACCCCGACGGACCGCTCCCCGAGTACGAGACCCGGCATCCCTGCGGTGTCGGACGTAAGCCCTGACGGCACCCGACAGCACGACAGCACAGCCACAGCGCGTTCGACGCACGACCCTGCAAGGAAGTCACGTGACAAGGAAACCGACCACGGCGCTTCTGGGCCTGCTCCTGGCAACGGCCCTTTTCGCTGCCGCCTGTGGTGACGACGAGGACACCGGCGACGACGCCAGCGGTACCGACGACGGTACCGAGGAGCTCACCCCGATCAAGGTGGGCATCCTGCCGCTCTCCGGCCTCGCACCCCTCTGGTACGGCATCGAGCAGGGCTACTTCGAGGAGGAGGGCCTCGAGGTCACCACGGAGATCGGCGGGGGCGGTGCCGAGCTCACGCCGGCCGTGCTCAACGACGACTACCAGTTCGCCATCGGCGAGTACGTGTCGACCCTGCAGGCCCGCGAGAACAACGTCGGGATCCAGGTCGTCTCCAACCTCACCAACGGGGCCTCGACGCCCGACGCGCACATCAACGGCCTGCTCGTGAAGGCCGATAGCGGCATCGACAGCGTCGAGGACCTGGCCGGCAAGACGGTCGCGGTCAACGGCCTCAGCGGCATCGACGACGTGACGATCAAGGCGATCCTCGACGCCAACGGCATCGACCCCCTCGACGTCGAGTTCGTGGAGGTGCCGTTCCCCGACATGATCGCCGCCGTGGAGAGCGGCCAGGTCGACGCTGCCTCCGAGCCCGAGCCCTTCGTCACCCTGGGCGAGCAGGCGGGCCTGGTGACCCTGCTCGACCCCTACTACGAGGCGCTCCCGGGGCTGCCGCTGGGCCTGGTCTTCGGTTCCGAGGAGTGGCTGGCGGACAACCCCGAGCTGGCCAACGCCTTCCACCGGGCGCTGGTGCGCTCCATCGAGGCGTCCTCCGACACGGAGGCGATGGGCGAGGTCATCCTGGCCGAGACGGACACCACGCCCGAGCTGCTCGATGAGATGGCGCTCGACGACTGGTCGGCCGAGGTCGACCGCGCCAAGCTCACCGCCCTCGCCGAAATGGCCCTTACCTATGACGTGCTCACCGAGGAACCCGACCTCGACGCCCTCATCTGGACCCCGGAGTCCGAGTAGCGGACGTAGCCGGAGCCGCGCCCGCCTCCAGCTGGGCGATCAGCTTCTGGAGGCGGGCGACCCGAGCCTTGGGGCTCAACGCCTGCAGCACCGGTAGGTAGAGGCGGTACTGCGCGGTCCGGTCGAGCGCGTCGAAGACGGCCCTGGCCTTGGCGTTCTCCTCCAGCGCCGTGACCACGTCGGGTGGGACGGTGGCTTCCTTCTGGGAGGCGTAGGCCGCATCCCACCGGCCGTCGGCCTGCGCGGCGCGCACCTCGGCCATCCCGGGCTCGCGCATGCGACCCGCGGCGAGCAGCTTCTCGACCTTGTCGACGTTCACCTGCGACCACAGGCTCCGCGGTCGGCGCGGCACGTACTTCTGCAGGTAGTAGCCCTCGTCGAGAGCCTTGCGCTGCCCGGACACCCAGCCGTAGCAGAGCCCGATGTCGACGACCTCGTCGTCGGTCACCGACGGGATGCCCGAGCTCTTCTTCGCCAGCTTCAGCCAGACCCCGGCCTGCAGCTGGTGGTTCGCCGCGAGCCAGGACTCCCAGGCCGCGGGGTCCGGGAAGGCGGTGACCTCCACCCCGTCGAGCGCGTCCATGGGCTCAGTGTGCCTGACCTCCCGGCTGGGCTTCCGCCAAGAGAGCTTGTCGACAGAGATTAGGTCTGCTTAACATCGTGTCGGCATGCGACGGGCGAAGGAGCGGGCGACGGTGTCGAGAACTCGGTTCGGTTGGTGCCTGCTCGCAGTGCTCGTGCTGGTGGCAGGGGCGTGCGGGGGCGACTCCGGCGACGACGCCACTGCGTCCGGTGCGGACGGGTCGGACGCGTCGGGTGCGTCCGACGGCGGGGGAGAGGTGGCGACCGGCGAGACCTTCCCCGTCACCGTCGAGCACAAGTTCGGCGAGACCACCGTCGAGGCCCGGCCCGAACGGGTGGTGACGGTCGGCCTCACCGACCACGACGCCGTGCTGGCCCTCGGCGTCGCGCCCGTTGGCGTCACCGACTGGTTCGGCGACCATCCCTATGCCACCTGGCCCTGGGCCCAGGACGCGCTGGGCGACGCCGAGCCCGAGATCGTCGGCGACCCGGCCACCATCGCCTTCGAGAAGATCGCCGAGCTGCAGCCCGACGTGATCCTCGCCCTCTACGCCGGCCTCACCCAGGAGAACTACGACCTCCTCAGCGAGATCGCCCCCACGGTTGCCCAGCCCGACGACCTCCCCGACTACGGCATCCCGTGGGACGAGCAGACCCTCACCATCGGACGGGTGCTCGGCCAGTCCGGGAAGGCGGAGGACCTGGTGGCGGGGGTCGAGCAGAAGCTCGCCGACGCCCGGGCCGCCCACCCGGAGTTCGCCGGCAAGGAGGGGGTGGTGGCCTCGCCCTACAACAACCTCGTCTCCGTGTTCACCCCCGACGACCCCCGGGGCCGCTTCCTGGCCGACCTCGGCTTCACCCAGCCATCGGAGATCGCGGACCTGGCCGGCTCCCAGTTCAGCGCCGACCTCAGCGACGAGCGGCTCGACCTGATCGACGTCGACGCCATCGTCTGGATCGTCAACGCGGTCGAGACCGACGTGCCCGAGTTCGACCAGGATCCGATCTACTCGAAGCTCGACGTGCACACGGGACGCCACGAGGCGTTCGTCGAGAACCTGTCGCCGCTGGGAGGTGCCACGTCGTTCGTGACGGTGCTGAGCCTGCCGTTCCTGATCGACGAGCTCGTGCCCCAGCTCGCCACCGCGGTCGCCGGCAACGGGGCATGAACCACCCGCGCTACCCGCTCACCCGGGCCCAGGAGAACGTGTGGTTGGCCGAGCAGCTGGCCGACGAGCCCGGACGGTTCACGATCGGCGAGCTGCTGGAGATCCACGGCCCGGTCGACCCGGTGGTGTTCGAGGCGGCGCTGCGACGGGTGCTGCGCGACACCGAGGTGGGCCTGGTCCGCTTCGTGGAGGACGACGCCGGCGTCGTGCGGCAGGAGCTCGACGTCGACATGCCGTGGTCGCTGGACGTGGTCGACCTGCCGGTCGGTGGGTCGGCTCGGCCGGATGAGCTGGTGGCTGCGGCGGCGGCCGAGCGGATGGCGCAGGGGTTCGACCTGGCGATGGGCGAGCCGCTGTTCGCCCACACGCTGTTCCGCGACGGCGACCGGCGGGCCTGGTGGTTCTGGGCCGGGCACCACATCGTGGCCGACGCGGTGTCGGGCGCCCTGGTGGCGGGGCGGGTGGCCGAGGTGTACTCGGCGCTGATGGCGGGTTCGCCGGTCGAGCGTGTGCTGCCGGGAGCATTGGCGCGGCTGGTGGGCCTCGACCACGAGTACCACGGCTCAGCCGCGTCGTCCCGCGACGCCACCTGGTGGCAGGCGCGCCTGGCCGACGCCCCCGACCCGGTGCGGCTGTCCCGCAGCGACGTCCCGCCCACGCCGGCCACGTTCCGCTGCCTGCGGGAGGTCGACCCGGGCCTCGATGCTCGGCTGCGGGCGGCCGGGTCGTCGGCGGCCCGGCGCCCGTCCGCCCTGGTGACCGCCGCGGTCGCCGCCTACCTGCATCGGGTCAGCGGTGCCCGTGACCTGGTGCTGGGCCTGCCGGTCACGGGTCGGGCCGGGCCGGAGCTGCGGGCGCTGTCCGGGATGCTGTCGAACGTCGTGCCGCTGCGCCTGGCGGTGCGGCCGGATGTGACCGGCGACGAGCTGGTGACCACCGTCGGGCGGGAGCTGCAGAAGGTGGCCCTGCGCCAGCGGCACCGCAGCGAGGACCTGTGCCGCGAGCTGCGCATCCCCGGCGGGATCATGGGCCTGATCGGCCCGTCGGTGAACTTCATGGCGTTCGACCACGGTTGGCGGTTCGCGGGCGCCCGGGTGACGGCGCACACGCTGCGGTCGGGCCCGGTCGACGACCTGGCGTTCGCCGTCTACGACCGGGGCGACGGGGCACCGCTGCTGTTCGACGTGGAGGCCAACGCCGCCCGGTACACGTCCGACGAGGTGGAGGGCCACCTCGACCGGGTGCTACGGGTGCTGGAGACGCTGGTCGATCCGGTCGCGGCGGCCCGTCCGCTGGCGGCGCTCGACCTGCTCGGCCCGGGTGAGCGCTCGGCGGTCGTCGAGCTGGGAGCGGGTGCGTCCCCTTCCCTGCCGGCTCGGACGCTGGCCGGAGGGTTCGAGGCCCAGGTCGACCGGTCGCCGGACGCCGTGGCGGTCGTCGACGGCGACGTCGAGGTGACCTACGCCCAGCTGGACGAGCAGGCGAACCGGCTCGCCCACGTGCTGCGGGAGCGGGGGATCGGCCGGGGCGATCTGGTCGGCCTGGCGCTACCCCGCTCCGTCGACGCGATCGCCGCCACCCTCGCCGTCCACAAGACCGGCGCCGCCCACCTGCCGCTCGACGTCGACCACCCGCCCGAGCGCACGGCCACGATCCTCGTCGACGCCCAGCCTGACCTGGTCCTCACCGCCGACGAGCTGGCGGCCCTGGCGGAGCAGCTCGACGCCGCCCCCTCGACCCGGCCCGACGACGCCGGCACCACGCTGCTCGACACCGCCTACGTGATCTTCACGTCGGGCTCGACGGGGCGCCCCAAGGGCGTGGTCGTGACCCACGAGGGGCTCGGCAGCCTGGTCGCCACGGCCGTCGAGGGCTTCGGCGTCGGCCCGGGCAGCCGGGTCCTGCAGTTCGCCTCCGCGGGCTTCGACGTGGCCGTGTTCGAGCTGGTCATGGCCCTGCACACCGGCGCCGCGCTCGTCACGACGCCCGCCGAGCTGCGGATCGCTGGGCCGGAGCTGCTCGACCACGTCCGCCGGCAGGCTGTCACCCACCTGGCACTGCCGCCGTCGCTGCTCGCGGCGCTCGGCGACGACGCCCAGCTGGCCCCGGGCGTCACCCTGCTCACCGGGTCGGAGCAGGTGCCGGCGGCCGTCGTGGCGCGGTGGGCGAAGGAGGTCGACGTCGTCGCCTGCTACGGCCTGACCGAGGCGACCGTGAACTCCACCCTGTGGTCGCCGGGCCCGGCCTGGGCGGGTGGCGCCGTGCCCTTGGGTCGCCCCGATCCCGGCACCCGGGCGTACGTGCTCGACGCCGCGCTGGCCCCCTGCCCGGTGGGGGTGGTCGGCGAGCTCTACGTGGGCGGCGACGGCCTGGCCCGCGGCTACCTGGGACGTCCCGACCTGACCGCCGAGCGCTTCGTCGCCGACCCGTTCGGGCCCGGTGGCCGCCTCTACCGCACGGGTGACCTGGTCGCCTGGCGGGGCGACGGCGACCTCGACTTCGTGGGTCGGGCCGACGAGCAGCTGAAGGTGCGTGGCTACCGGGTCGAGCCGGGCGAGGTCGAGGCGGTGCTGGGACAGCACGAGGGGGTGGCCCGGGCGGCGGTGGTGCAGCGCGAGCGCCTGCTGGTCGGCTACGTGGTGGCCCGCGACCCGGCGACGCCGCCCGGCCCTGACGACCTGCGGGCCCACGTCGCCCTGCTGCTGCCGGAGCACATGGTGCCGGCCGCGGTGGTGGTGCTCGACGACCTGCCCCGCGGCCCCAGCGGCAAGCTCGACCGCCGCGCCCTGCCCGCTCCCGACCTGGTGGCCCGCACCGGGGGCCGGGCGCCGCGCTCCGGGCGGGAGGCGCGGCTGGCGGGCCTGGCCGCGGAGCTGCTCGGCCTTCCGTGGGTGGGCATCGACGACGACCTGTTCGGGTTGGGCGCCGACAGCATCACCGCGATCCAGCTGGTCAGCCGGGCGCGGGGGAGCGGGCTGGCGCTCACGGCCCGGCAGGTGTTCACCGAGCGCACGGTCGCGGGCCTGGCCCGGGTGGCGGTGGATCGCTCCGGTGCCGCGGCCGTCCCCGACGGCCCCTTGCTGGTGCTCGAACCGGCCGAGGCGGCGGAGCTGGCACTGGCCGTCCCGGGGCTGGAGGAGGTCCTGCCGCTGACACCGCTGCAGGAGGGTCTGGCCTTCCTGGCGGCGGTCGCCGAGGCCGAGGATGCCGACGACGCCTACGTGGTGCAGCACACGGTCGACCTGGTGGGGAACCTCGACGCCGTGGCCCTGCGGTCGGCCGCGGCCGCCCTGCTGGAGCGCCATCCGAACCTGCGGGCCGGCTTCCGGCAGACGGCGAGCGGCCGTCTGGTGCAGGTCGTCGGTCCTCCGGTGGCGCCGAGCTGGCGCGAGGTCGACCTCGAGGGCCTCGACCCCGCGGAGCAGGCGCGCCGGGCCGAGTTGCTGCTGGCCGACGAGCGCGACCGGCCGTTCGCTCTCGACGCACCGCCGTTGCTGCGGGTCGCGCTGCTGCGCCTGGGTCGTGACCGGCATCGCCTGGCGCTGACCTGCCACCACATCCTCGCCGACGGCTGGTCGGGCCCTCTGCTGCTGCGGGACCTGCTGGGCCTGGCGTCGGGCGCCGAGCTGGAGCCAGTGGCGCCCTGGAGCGACCACCTGCGCTGGCTGGCGGGCCGCGACGATGCCGCGGCGTCGGCGGCTTGGCAGGTGGCGCTCACCGGGCTGGAGGAGCCCACCCACGTCGCCGGCGGAGGGGGCGCGGGCCGGCGGCTCGATCGGGTCGACCGGGCCGACGTGGAGCTGTCGGCCGACGTGACCGCGGCGTTGACGGCGACCGCCCGCCGGCTCGGCATCACCCCGAGCACCTTGCTGCAGGGTGCCTGGGGCCTGCTGTTGGGCCTGCTCACGGGGCGCGACGACGTCGTCTTCGGCGCCACGGTGTCGGGCCGGTCGCCCGAGGTCGACGGTGTCGAGTCGATGGTCGGGCTGTTCGTCAACACCGTCCCCACCCGGGTGCGGTGGCGGGCCGACGAGGCGGTCGGCGATGTGCTGGTGCGGCTGCAGGACTGGCAGGTCGAGCTGCTCGACCACCACCACGTGAGCCTCGCCGCGCTGCAGCGGGTCGCCGGGCTTGGCGACCTGTTCGACACGCTGGTGGTGTTCGAGAACGCACCGCTGGATCCGGCCGCGGTGCGGTCGGCGGCGCCGGGCCTCGTGATCGACGACGTGGCGGTGCAGGACGGCACCCACTACCCGTTGTCGCTGGTGGCGGTGCCGGGGGACGGGCGGCTCCGGCTGCGCCTCGACCGCACGGTCGACCTGCCCGGCGGTCTGAGCGCCGAGCGGTTGGGTGGCTGGCTCGTGCGGCTGGTGGAGGCGATCGTCGCCGATCCGACGGGCCTGGTGCGGGGTCTGTCGGTGCTCGACGCCGAGGAGCGCCGGTTGGTGCTGGAGACGTGGAGCGCCACCGGGCACCCGGTCGAGCCGGGCACCCTGGTGAGCCGGCTGCGGGCCTCGATGGCGGCGACGCCGGACGCAGTGGCGGTGATCTGCGAGGGCGAGTCGCTGACCTACGACGAGCTGGCGAGCCGTGCGGGTGCGTTGGCGTCGTGGTTGGCGGCGCAGGGTGTCGGGCCCGAGACGGTGGTGGCGGTCGATCTGCCCCGCAGCCTCGACCTGCTGGTGGCGCTGGTCGGCGTGCTGGAGACGGGTGCCGCCTACCTCCCGCTCGACCCCGACCTGCCGCCTGGTCGCCGGGAACGGATGTGCGCCGATGCCGGCGCGGTCGTCGCGATGACGCCCGATCTTCTTGAGGCTTCTCGCGCTGGGGGTGCCTTCACTGTCACACCCCGTGAGTTAGCTGGTCCCATGGCTGACAACACGGCGTACCTGATCTTCACGTCGGGCTCCACGGGCGGGCCCAAGGGCGTGGCCGTGTCGCACCGGTCGATCGTCAACCGGTTGGACTGGATGCAGGCCACCTTCCGGTTGAGACCCGGCGACCGGGTGCTGCAGAAGACCCCGGTCGGCTTCGACGTCTCCGTGTGGGAGCTGTTCTGGCCCTTGTGCGTGGGCGCCACCGTGGTGCTCGCCGCTCCCGACGGCCATCGAGACCCGGCCTACCTCGCTCGCCTGGTGTTCGAGCGGAGCGTGTCGTTCCTGCACTTCGTGCCGTCGATGCTCGACGCGTTCCTGCGCGACGAGTCCGTGCTCGAAGACCTGGCGTGGGTGGCGTCCTTGCGGGGGTTGGTGTGCAGTGGCGAGGCGTTGCCGCCCGCGACTGCCCGGCGTTGGCTCGACGTCACCGACGTGCCGCTGCACAACCTCTACGGCCCCACGGAAGCCGCGGTCGACGTCACGTGGTGGCCCTGCGAGGCGGGCGCAGCCGTGGTGCCGATCGGCCGGCCGGTGTGGAACACGGGCGTCCGGGTGCTCGACCACCAGCTGCGCCCGGTGCCGGTGGGCGTGCCCGGCGAGCTGTACCTCACCGGCGTGCAGTTGGCCCGTGGGTACCTGGGCCGGTTCGACCTCACCGCCGAGCGCTTCGTCGCCGACCCGTTCGGAACGGCCGGTGAGCGGATCTACCGCACCGGCGATCTGGTGCGGTGGCGGCCCGACGGTGCGCTGGACTACCTGGGTCGCACCGACCACCAGGTGAAGCTGCGGGGCAACCGCATCGAGCTGGGCGAGGTGGAGGCGGCGCTGGTGGCGGCCCCCGGCGTGGCCCGGTCGGTGGCCGTGGCCCGCCACGACGACGGCATTGCGGCCCGCCTGGTCGCCTACGTGGTGCCGGAGGCGGGGGCCGCGGTCGAGCCCTACGACGTGCGGTCCCGGCTGGCGGCGGAGCTCCCGGCGGCGATGGTGCCGTCGGCGGTGGTCGTGCTCGACGCGCTGCCGTTGACCCCCAACGGCAAGGTCGACCGCCGGGCGCTGCCGGCACCCGAGGTGGGTCGGTCGGCCGGCGTCGTCGAGGTGGCGAGCGATGTCGTGGCCCAGCTGTGCGGCCTCTACGGCGAGGTGCTGGGGCTCGCCGGGGTCGGCCCCGACGACGACTTCTTCGCCCTCGGCGGCGACAGCATCAGCTCGATCACGTTGACGGGCCGGGCTCGGCGTCGCGGCCTGGCCCTCACGCCCCGCGACGTCTTCGCCCACCCCACGCCCGCGGGCCTGGCCGCCCAGCTCGCACCTTCGACCACCGCCCCGGTCGAGGCCGTCGCTCCGACGGGGCCCATCCCGCTGCCCCCGTCGTTCGTCCCAGGTCTCGGCGACGGCTGCAGCACCCTGCTCGTCGACGTCCCCATCGACGTCACTTCCGAGCAGATGACCGGTGCCCTGCAGGTACTCGTCGAGCGCCACGATGCCCTCCGCCTCCGGCGCACCACCCCCACCCTGTTGCCGTGGTCGTTGGAGGTCGTCGCTCCCGGTCAGGTCGACGTGCTGCGGCGGGTCGACGTGGCCGCCCTCGGCGACGTGGCGCGGCAGGCGGTGGTGGAAGCCGAGACGGAGGCGGCCGAGGGTCGGGTCGACCTCGGCACCGGGGCCGCCCTGCAGGCCGTCTGGTTCCGTCCGGGCTCCCTGCTGCTGGTCGCCCATGCCCTGGCGGTCGATGCCGCTTCGTGGGAGATCATCCGGCGTGACCTGGCCGTCGCCTGGTCCGGTGGCCACCTCGAGCCCGTCGCAACGCCGCTGCGCCGCTGGGCCCTCCACCTCGCCGATGAGGCCCAGTCGCCGGCCCGGCTGGCCGAGCTGCCCCACTGGACGGCCGTCACCGCGGGCGAGCGCGCCTCTGGGGAGCGGCACTCCGTCGATGTCGAGCTGCCGGCGGCGGACGTCGCCTTGGTCGCCCAGGCGGTGCGGGCAACCGCGGAGGACGTGGTCCTCGCCGCGCTGCACGCTGCCGTCGGAACCGAAGGGACGCTGGTCGTCGACGTCGAGTGCCCCGGCCGGTCGTCGGTGGGTGGCGTCCGCCCCGCCGGCACTGTCGGTCGGCTCACCACGACGTACCCGGTGCGGCTCGATCCTGGTCCGGGCGTCGCGGGCATCGCCGCCCTGAAGCACTGCAAGGAGCAGCGGGCCGCCACCGACGGCGTGGGCCACGGCCTGCTGCGCCACGCCAACCCCCAGACGGCTGTGCTCCTGGCCGACGCGGCCCCGGCTGACCTGGCGCTCCAGCTCGTCGCCCAGTGCGAGACACTGCGGTGCCGCGTGACCGGCTCCGGCGATCTGCAGGCGCTCGCCGGTGGATGCGTCGCCGCCCTGGCGGAGCTGGCGGCCGAGGCCGCGGCCGGCGCCGGTGGGCTGACCCCGTCCGACCTGCCGCTGGTCGACCTCGACCAGGCCGCGGTCGACCTCGTGGAGGGCAGCTTCGAGCCGCCGGTCGACGACATCTGGCCGCTGTCGCCGCTGCAGGAGGGCCTGTTCTTCCACGCCACGTTCGACGCCGCGGCGCTCGACGTCTACACGGTCACCGACCACTTCGACCTCGGCCGGGCGGTCGACCTCGACCGCCTCCGCGCCGCGTTCGCCACGCTGCTCCGGCGCACCCCCACGCTGCGGGCCGCGTTCATGGGCGAC
>DATHJB010000108.1 GCA_035316325.1 Acidimicrobiales bacterium | reverse complement strand
CACCTCGACGCGCACCGGCCGCCCCGCGGACGACGACATGTGCAGGCCGACCCGCTCACCCGCGCTCACCGACTGCGGCCAGCAGTACCCCGTGACGACCTCACGCCCCATCGCCCCGACCCTAACGTCGGCGACCTCCGGAGAACGCAGAAGGAGCGGGGTCACGCCGGCAGTACCGCGATCATGATGGTGATCATTCGCAGGTGGCGGTCGCCGGTGGCACGCCAGCGGTGGTTCGTGGCTCGTTGTACGAGGATGTCGCCGGCGGAGAGGCTGACCGGTGGTAGGTCGGGGAGGTAGAGCTCGACGGCGCCGTCGATGACGACGTCGACATCGATGGTGTCCGTCGCGTGCCACCCCTCGTCACCAGAGCCGGGTCCGGTGTCGGTCGGCAGCATCTCCAGGTTCAGCACCTTCAGTCCGCCCGCCCGAGGTTCGAGCTGCCAGGGGGGTCTCGCGTCGCCGCCTTGGTCGACCGAGGCGACGGGGCCTCCGCTCTCCCACATGTCGGCCAGTGCGACGATGGGGTCATCCTCATCACCGATGAAGAACGAGACGGCTGGGTCGCCGTCCTGTGCGACGAAGGACTTGCCGGCGGCATCGGTGCCCGCGACGACGCGGCGGACCCGTTTGGCTGTTCCGCTTGCTCCCTGGAGGCTGGTGGGTTCCCGCTCGGCGGCCGCTGGATCGGGCGTGATGGCGGTGACCACGAGTCGGGCTCCGAGGTCACCGTGTGGTCGCAAGCGGTGAGGCTGACCTCGGACGATGAGCACCTCCCCCGACCGCAGGGTGGTCTCGCCGTCATCCAGGCCGACCACCAGCTCGCCGGCCACGACGACATACGCGTCCAGTGTTCCGGGCCGGCCTCGCTCGGGACGATCGATCCAGCCGCTGGAGGCCACGAGCTCGAGCGCGACGACCCTGATGCCACCCGCTGTCGGTGTCTCGTGCTCCAGGCCGGGCTCGCCTTCCTCGGGTGAAGAGGGCCACCTGTTCAGCGTCAGGATCGGCCCGGACCCGGACCCGTCGGCGTCTCTCGCGATGGCGATCGATCCATCGAGCCGGACGATGGGCTTCCCGTTCGTGTCGTGGCCGGTCACTGCTCGTCGCCAGTCCATGTGCTCCTTCTTGCTACCGCTCGCAGTTGGCGGGGATCGTGGTGGTGATCGTGTAGCGATCGGCCGGATGGGTGTGGATCCCGACGCTGTCGAGGTGTCCTCGGTTGTCCCGATGGCGGCGGGTGATGACGAGCGCGGCGTTGCCGGCAACGGCGTCGAGGGCGGCCGCGAGGTCGTCGGTCAGCAGTGCGGCGGAGATCGTCTGCTCGATGGCGTGGGTGGCGACGTCCTCGGTCGTGAACCGACCGCTCATGAACTTCTCGCGAGGCAGGTTGCTGCGCAGGTACTGCTCGCTCCAGCAGAGCGGCGTGTCGGGTTCTCTTCGGCGGGCCCGCACCCCTTGGACGAGGAGCCAGGTGGTGCCGGCGCGGGCGCCGAGCCGCTCGGCCATTGCGGCGGTGAGCTTGACCTCGCTGGTTCGCGGCCGTACGAGGCGGGTCTCGGCGGCGAGGGTGGCGACGTCGGCGGCGGTCTGCACGAGTGGTTGGTACTGGCCGACGGGACGGTCGGCGGTGAGGACGGTGCCGGCGCCGGGGCGGCGATCGATCATGCCGAGCTGCTCGAGGCGCTCGAGGGCTTGGCGGACCGTTCCGCGTGCCAGGCCGTGCTCGGCGCAGATCTGTTCCTCGGTCGGCAGTCGACCTCCGACCACGATCGATCCGTTGGCGACCTGCGTGAGCAGGTCCTCGACCAGTTGCTGGTAGCGGGGGACAGCCATCAGGACTCGGACGACACGAGGTCCACGGCTCGGGCCATGTTCGACAGGACGCGGCTGGCCACGAATGGCTCCCAAGGGACGAAGGCAGGTGCGGGCAGGGCCCGTGTGACTTTGTCTATACAATACGACGACCGACCGATGATCAAGCGGGGGGATGGACATGAGCGCAGGGGTGCGGGTCGAGGAGCAGCCTCAGCGAGCCATGGAGATCTCCTGCGCACTCGCGACGTCGATGCAGAGCGCCGAGCACATCCACGTCGCCGAGGAGCTCGGCTTCGTGCGGGCGTGGGCCTACGACTCGCCGGCGCTCTATCCCGATGTCTGGATGCAGCTGGCACTCGCGGCCACCAAGACGACCACGATCGGTCTCGGGCCAGCGGTGCTCGTTCCCAGCCTTCGACACCCGATGACCAACGCCGCGGCGATCGCCACGCTCGTCGACCTCGCTCCCGGGCGGGTCAGCGTGGCGCTCGGGTCGGGTTTCACCGGCCGCCACACCCTCGGTCAGAAGCCGTTGCGATGGGCTGACGTCGAGCACTACGTCTCCGTGCTGCGCGCGCTCCTGCGTGGCGAGGTCACCGAGTGGGAAGGCGCCGCCGTCCAGATGCTCCATCCCAACGGCTTCGGAGCGCCTCGACCGATGGACGTCCCGATCCTCATCGGCGCGGAAGGACCGAAGGGCACCGCCGTCGCAGAGGCGGTCGGCGACGGCATCTTCGCCGCCTCCATCCCCAACGCTGCTGCCCACGGCTGGCATGCGCTCCTGCAGTTCGGCACCGTGCTGCAGGACGAGGAGGACGTGCGCTCGCCGCGCGTGCTCGACGCCGCAGGCCACGGGGTCGCCGTCGCCTACCACGCACTGTTCGAGCGAGGTGGGGCGACCGCCGTCGCCGGGCTGCCCGGCGGCCAGGCCTGGCTCGACGAGGTGCTCGCCCTGCCGGCCGCCGAGCGTCACCTCGCCACCCATGAGGGGCACCTCGTCCACCTCACCGGTCGTGACTGTGCGGCCCTCGTCGCCGGCGCCGACATGCTGCCGATGTTGACCCTGACGGGCACCGCCGACGCACTACGTGCCCGCGTCGCCGAGCTGGCCGACAGCGGAGTGACCGAGATCGTCTACCAGCCCGCCGGCGACGACATCCCCGGCGAGTTGGAGCGCTTCATCAGCGCCGTCACCACCTGACCGGAGTCTCAGACAGGGCCTCGGTGCCAACGCTCGCGGATGAATCGGGTGAGGTGTTCGAGCGCGTCGCGGGATTCGGGGATGCTGTCGCCGGCGAGGGGCCAGGCGTGGAAGGCCGTCGGGAACAGGTCGAGGGTGATGTCGCCGCCGGCGCGGGCGATGCGTCCGGCCATGGTCGACGAGTCGTCGGCGAGCACCTCGTTGGCGGCGGCCAGCAGCAGGATGGGGGCCAGGCGGGCCAGCTCGTCGGGTGGCGCGTGCACGGGTGACGCCAGCGGGTCGCGTGGGTCGGTGTCGAGGAGGTAGTGCCGGGCGGCGCGCCGGAGCATCGCGGTGGTGACGAAGGGGTCGGTGGTGGCGCAGCGCTGGTGGGCGTCGGCTTCGAGGGTGAGGTCGGCCCAGGTGGAGATCCCGACGGCTACGGCCGGTTGGGGGAGCTCAGCGCGGTGCGCGGCGAGGAGGCAGGACAGCACGAGCCCACCGCCCGCGGAGTCGCCGACGAGCGCGATGGTCGACGGTGGGTGCCCGGTGTCGAGCAGGTCGCGGTAGGCGGCGAGGGCGTCGTCGACGGCTGCGGGGAAGGGGTGCTCGGGGGCGAGGCGGTAGTCGGGCACGACGACGGTGGCGTCGAGGCTGAGGGCGATGTTCGAGCAGAACGCCTGGTAGGCGGTGGGTGAGCCGACCTCGAAGGCGCCGCCGTGCAGGTACAGGGCGATCGGTCCCGTCGCGTCGGGGGCGACGGGCGTGGCGGGGTGGATCCAGAGCGCGGGTCGGCCGCCGAGGGGCGCTTCGTCGGCGATGGTCCCCGCGGCGAGTGGCCCGGTGAGCGCGGCGGCCACGGTTGCCCGTCTGGCCTCGATCGACTCGGCGTCGGGGAGGGCGATGGTGGGCCCGAGTTGCAGGATGGCGGCCATCGCTTCGCTGGCCACGGGGTGGTCGGTCATCGGGCGTCGATGACGATCGGGAGGTGCTCGTGGCGGCGCACCTGGAGGCTGTCGAACCATCGCGGTGTGCGGTCGGGGTCGAGTCGGAACGACGTGGAGCGGGCGAGCAGCGTGGTGAGCACGACGCGGGCTTCGATGCGGGCGAGGGGGGCGCCGACGCAGTGGTGGATGCCGCGCCCGAAGGCGAGGTGGTGGCGGGGTGTGCGGCGGTCGAGGCGCAGGTCGTCGGGTGCGTCGAACTCGGCGGGGTCGCGGTTGGCGGCGCCCCACATCAACAGCACCGTGGTGGCTGCGGGCAGGTCGACGCCGGCGAGGTGGGTGGCGTGGGGGGTGTGGCGGGGCAGGAACCGGAAGGGTGACTCGAGGCGCAGGACCTCCTCGACGAACGTCGCGACGAGCCCGGGACGAGCCCGGAGGTGCTGTTGCAGCTCGGGGCGTTCGGCGAGGATGCGGACCGAGTTGCCGAGCAGGCTGGTGGTCGATTCACCGCCCGCGCTCAGGAGGGTCTGGAGGACGATGACGGCGTCGCTCTCGTCCATCGCTCCGTCGCGTACGGCCCGGGCGATCGTGCCGAGGATCTCGTGTTCGGCGTCGGCGCCGTAGGCGGTGAGCTGCTCGGCGATCCATCCGTAGGTCTTGGCGCTCTCGACGAGCAGGGCGTTCAGCTCATCGAGGGTGACCCGGGCGCCGACCTGGGCGGTGGAGTCGAACGCGGCTTGCAGCAGGCTGGCGAGGTCGTGGTCACGGAACCCGATCAGGTGCGTGATCATCGTGATGGGCACGACGTTGCCCACGGCGGACATGAAATCGACCCTCCGCTGGGCGAGCGCATCGTCGAGGCACCGATCGGTCACGCCGGTGATCTCGGGTTCGAGGCCGGCCATCCGTCTCGCCATGAGGTCGGGGAACACGGCCTGGCGGTGCACCTTGTGCACCGGGGGATCCGCCACCGCGAGGACCTGGGTCCCGTCGCCGAACGGAAGGCGGGCGGGGAGCCCCTCGTCGTCGCGGTAGAGGAAGTGGTGCATGCTCGACGAGAAGTCGTCGATGCGACCGGTGGCCTCGACGACCGCGGCGAACGAGCCGACAACGCACACCTCGGTGCCCGGAACCAGCCACACCGGCGCCGCCTCGTGGAGCCGCCGGTAGAAGGGGTACGGATCGTCGATCACCGCGGGGTCGAGCAGCGTCGTGGCCGGGATGTCCGAGGTCATGGCAGCTCCCTGCTCGGCGGCAGATCGTCGCTGACCTGCGGTGGACCGGCGTCCACTAAACTGAACTGTAGGCCACCAGGCCCGCGGGTGTCCGGCGCCACGGCAGGGAGACTTCTCGAGTGACAGACCAGACCCACGCCGTCGAGCCGGCGGCCCCGGACGATCGGCAGACCCGGCGCCGCGCCGAACGGCGTGCCGCCAACCGGGCCGAGATCCTCGACGCCGCCGAGAAGGTGTTCGGCCAGAACGGCCTGCGCGATGGCTCGTTGCGCCGGATCGCCACCGAATCGGGGTTCTCGACCGCGGCGATCTACCTGTTCTTCGACAGCAAGCACGACCTCGTGGCCGAGACGATGACCCGACGCGGGGTCGAGCTCCTCGATGCCGTCCGCCAGGCGGGGCAGCGGGACGAGCCGGCGCTGGGGAAGCTCCACCACATCGTCGACGTCACCGTCACCTTCTTCGACGACCGACCCCACTTCCGGCAGCTGCTCCGCCACCTACGCGGCGGTGTCATGATCGTCGGGCCGGTGCTCGACACCGTCGGCGCCGGCATCGACCCCACCTTCGACGGCGTCATGACGACCCTCACCGACCTCGTACGTGAAGGCCAGGAGGCCGGCGAGGTCCGCGAGGGCGACCCACGCGCCCTCGCCCACCTCTACTCCGTACTCATCAACGAACACGTCCTGCTCACCTCGGCCGGGCACCCCCCGGACGGCGTACTCACCTCGACCCAGTTCCACCACCTGATCGACGGCGCCCTGCGCAACCCGCCCGCCCCGACCCCGACGAGACCACGATGACCTCCCCGCCGACCGTCGCGGTCGTGACCGGCGCCGGGCGCGGGATGGGCCGATCCTGTGCCGACGCACTCGCCGACACCGTCGACGCCCTGGTGCTCGTCGACCGCGACCCCGACCTCCTCACCACCGCCCGCGACCAGCTAGCGGCCACCGATGCGACCGTGACCGCCTTCGTCGCCGACGTGACCGACCGGACGCGCCTCGAGCAGCTCGCCGGACTGGTCGCCGAGCTCGGAGCCCTGACCTCGGTCGCGCACGCAGCCGGCATCTCCCCGACCATGGCCGCGTGGCCGCAGATCTTCGCGGTCGATCTGGTGGGCTCCGCCCTCGTCCTCGATGTCCTCACCCCCCTGGTGACGACCGGCACCGCGGCGGTGTGCTTCGCGTCGATGGCGGCCCAGATCGTCGTCCCTCACGGCGACCCCCGCATCGATGCCGTCCTCGACGATCCGCTGCACACGGACCTGTCCAGCCGGCTCGCCGATGCCATCGGTGAAACGATCGCCGACACCGCTGTCGCCTACGGATGGGCCAAACGCGGCGTACAACGCCTGGTACGACGCGAAGCGCTCCGCTGGGGACGCGTGGGAGGTCGGGTGTGCTCGGTGTCACCGGGCATCATCGACACCCCCCAGGGTGCCCAGGAAGCCGCCGCCCAACCAGCCATGACGGCCCTCGTCGACCTGTCTCCGGTACGCCGGTTCGGTCGCCCGGAGGAGGTCGCCGACGTCGTCGCCTTCCTCCTGTCCCATAAGGCCTCCTTCATCACGGGCACCGATGTGCTCATCGACGGCGGCGTCTGTGCAGCGCTCGGACTCGACTGAGCCCCGCCGCCCCGGACGACCCACGGATCCCGCCAACGCTTCAACCTTGGCTCGGTAGAAAACTCCGGCCGGGATGCAGAAGAGCCGGTCCTGGGACCGGCTCTGGACTGCTACTTGCTTTGGTGGCGGGGGTGGGATTTGAACCCACGACCTTCGGGTTATGAGCCCGACGAGCTACCAGACTGCTCCACCCCGCGTCGGTGTGGAAGTGAAACTCTAGCAGTGTCTCGACGGCCCACCAACTACGCCCCGCGGGCCAACGGTTCGGGGGGTTCGGTGGTGGTCGTGGTGGTCGGAGACGACGAGGCGGGAGCGTCGAAGGTGTCCAGGACGTCGGCGTCGGCGCCCGCGGCGGACTCGTCGGAGGCCGGCGCCGTGGTGGTCGTGGTGGCGGGCGACGAGCCGGAACCGCCGGCGCCCAGGATCTCGGATGCCTCGGCCACCTTCTCCTCGGCCTGCTCCTGGAGATCGCCGTAGCGGGCGAGGTCCTGGTCCTCCAGCGCCGCCCCGGCGTCGTCGAACAGCTGGTTGGCCTCGTCGAGCAGCTGGGCCGCCTGCTCCGCCGCCGAGCCCGACGGCGCCTCGCCGCCGCCCTCACCCTCGCCCTCCGAGGGTTCCTCGGGCTGCGTCGGGTCGCCGGTCTCCTGCGTCGGGACGGCCTCGCCGAACATCGTGGTGAGGGCCTCCTGCAGGGTGTTCTCGATGACCACGTCGTCGTCGAGCATCAGGATGACCTTCGTGAGCCGGGGGATGCGCCCCGCGCTCTCCGACTCGACGTACAGCGGCTGCACGTACAGGAGGCTCCCGTCGACCGGCACCATCATCAGGTTGCCGTAGATCACCCGAGACCCACCTGTCCTGACACCGAGCAGTGATTCCTCGTCGGCCACCGTCTCGTCGGCGCGCATCGCGGCGCGCACCAGCGACGGCCCCTCGGGCAGGTTCCCCTGCGGCATCGTGTACACGCCCAGCTCGCCGTAGTGCCCCGGGTCCATCCGGGCGACCATGAACGCCGTGAGCTGCTGCCGGCTGCTCTCCCGGGCCGCCGGCACGAACGGCCGCATCAGCACGAACTCGGCGTCCTGCTCCTCGGGCAGCTGGAGCAGCTGGTAGTAGGGCGGGATCGGGTCGGCGCTCGACGTGCTGGTCGACGTCGACGCCGACGACCCCGCAGCCGTGGTGTCGGTGGTGGAGTTGACCCGGATCACGTTGGTGCCCGGGTCGGCGGCCACCTGCCAGGCGTCGCCGGCGTCGTACCACTCCCGCGGGTTCTCCAGGTGGTAGCGGCCCCACGCGGTGGTCTGCACCCGGAACAGGTCCTCGGGGTAGCGCAGGTGCGACTCCAGATCGCCCGGCATCTCGTCGCCGTCGGTGAACAGCTCGGGGAACGCCTTGCGGTAGGCGTCGATGATGGGATCGTCGGTGTCCATCACGTAGAAGGTGACGGTGCCGTCGTAGGCGTCGACGGTGGCCTTCACCGAGTTGCGCACGTAGTTGAAGCGGTGGTCGAGGTCGCTGGCGTCGGCGAGCTGGTCGGTCTCGGCCCGCTGGGCGTAGGGGTAGCGGTCGGTGGTCGTGTACAGGTCGACCACCCACGTCACCTTGCCGTCGAGCACCACGGGGTACGGGTCGGCATCCGCGTGGAGGAACGGCGCCAGGGCGTGCACCCGGTCGACCACGTCGCGGATGTAGATGACCTTCGAGTCGCCGGTCAGGTAGCTCGACAGCAGCGGGTTGATGTCGCCGAAGCGCAGGGCGAACGCGGCCTTGCGCACGAACGACCCGACACCGACGCCGTCCTCGCCCTCGTAGGTGGTGGTCTGCGTGCCCTCCTCGGCCTGGTAGTCGACCTCGTCGCGCCCGGTGTCGACCACCGAGTAGCCGCTCAGGTCCTCGCCGATGTAGACGCCGGCGCCCTGGTCGCTCAGCGTCAGGCCCTCGACGTCGGACTGCACCGGGATGTCGCGCATGAGGAAGTCGGGCTCGCCGTCCTGCGTGGCGTTCGACGGCGCCATCACCGCCCCGTAGCCGTGGGTGTAGGCCAGGTGGCTCTGCTCCCACGAGTTGCCCGGCACGTTGCCCGGCTGCAGGTTGCGGATGCCCAGGTTCACCTGCGTGGGCTGGCCGTCGACGGCGTAGCGGTCGACGTCGATGTCGCCGATCCGGTAGTAGTCACGGATCTGCTGGAGCTGGGAGAAGGCCTCGCCGGAGATGTTGTTGGCCGGGTCCCACAGGCGGATGTTGCGGATCGTGGACGCGCTGTCGACCAGGTTGACGTCGGCCGCGTCGTCCTTGGGGTCGAACGGGTTCGACGTCACCTCGCCGAGCCCCATGGCGTCGCGGGTGGCCGTGATGTTGCGGTCGATGTACGTCTCTTCCTTGGCCAGCACGTTCGGCGTGACCGTCCGCCACTGCACGAACTGGGGGTAGATCCCGCCCACCACGATGGCCACGAAGCCCCACAGCACCACCGCCACCAGCGGCAGCGCCCAACCCCGGCGGAAGATGTTGCCGACGAACAGGGCCGCGGCGGCGACCGAGATCAGCACCAGCAGGTTGAGTGCCGGGAGCTGGGCATGGACGTCCGTGTAACTGGCCCCGTCGACCACGCCCCGGGTCGACGCCGTCAGCTCGAAGCGCTGCAGGTAGTAGTCGGCGGTCTTGACGAGGGCCAGCGCCGCCAGCAGCACCGACAGGTGGGCCTTCACCTGCGGGCTGACCCGCGGCGACGGCGGCTGCACCCGGATGCCGCCGTTCAGGTAGTGGGCCACCGCCGAGACGATCAGCACGATCAGCAGCGACGCGAACAGCCAGTCGACCACGAACGACATGAACGGCAGCTTGAAGACGTAGAAGCCGACGTCGCGGTTGAACTGGGGGTCCTTGACCCCGAACTCGCCGCCGTTGGTGAACAGGAGCCACGAGTTCCACTCGGCCGAGGCCCCCGACCCGGCGATCAGCGCCAGCAGGCCGGCGACGATCGTGCGCACCCGGGTCATCCGCCCGGCGACCAGGTCGTGGTAGCGCTCGAGCAGCTCGTCCTCGGGCCCGGCGGGACGGAACGGCGGCGCCACCACCTCGGTGACGTAGAGGTTGGACCACGCCAGCAGGAAGAACGCGGCGATGAAGATCAGCGCCAGGCTGAGCTGCGCCCCCAGGATCCCCCGCTGCACGCTCCACAGGCCCAGCGAGTCGTACCAGAGGTAGTCCGTGTAGAAGCCGGCGATCCCCCGCAACGAGGTGAGGAGGAAGAACAGGGCGACGAGCGCCACGATGAGCACGACTCGCCCACGTCCCGGACCGCCCCAGCCCCGGCGACGGCGGCGACGAGGTAGATCGTCCGGCGCACGCATTTCCGCAGTCTTACTACTCCGCCGGCACGACCATGCAGCGGCAGCCCAGATGGGCTGGCGGGCAATGGTCGCCGGTCGGGAAAGCCTCGCCCTTGCACACCGCGCCGGCCAGGGCGTTGTCGTCGGCGTCGGGGCACGGGTCGCTGGTGCGGTCGACCAGCCAGCGCAGCGGGGTGCCGTCGGGGACCGCCCCGTAGGCGCCCTGGGCGTAGGCGGCCACGGCGTAGTGGCGGACCGCCGCGGCGATCCGCTGGCTCTTCCACTCGCGGTACAGGGCGCGGAGGCGGCCGGTCACCTCCTCGATGTCGCCGCCGGCGGCGCTGAACGAGCGGGCGATCCGCTCCCGCAGCGGCTCGACCACGGTCTGGCCCAGCTCGACGGCCAGGGCGTCGTGCGACCCGTCGGGCTCGCCCCCCACGGCCGCGGCGCCCCACGACGCCGCCGCGCCCAGCTCCTCGCGGGCGGCCTCGGTGTAGCGGGCGGTGTGGCTGCCGAGGGCGGGGAGGAAGTCGTCGCTGGTGGTGGGCTTGGTGCGACGCAGGAGGTCGAGGACCTCGTTCTGCTCGTCGGCGAGGACCCGCTTGAGCCGGCGGTTCAGCTCGTGCTCGACGGCGGCGAGGGTGGTGTCGCGCAGCTGGACCAGCTCCCCGTCACCGGCGACGGGAGCGGAGGCGTAGGCGGCCTCGTCGTCCTCCTCGATGTCCTCCAGCTCGATGTCCTCGAGGTCCTCCAGCTCGACGTCCTCGACTTCCTCGACGGCGTCGAGCTCGTCTCCGGAACCCTCGAGCTCCTCGGTCTCGTCGTAGTGCTCGGGCTCGTCGTCCTCGTCGTCGTCCAGGACGGCGACGGCAACCACCTCGGTGTCGGCCTTGAGGCGGGCGAACAGGGCGTCGACGTTGGAGGCCACGGCCGGGGCCGTCTCGACGTACTCGTCGTCGTCGTACTCGTCGTCCCACTCGTCGAGGTCGAACCCCTCGTCTTCCTCGACCTCGGCGACCTCGGGCTCCGGCTCGGACTCGGGCTCGACGACCGGTTCGGGCTCCGCCACGACGACGGGTTCCGGCTCGGGCTCCGGCTCGGGTTCGGGCTCCACGACCGCGACCACCGGCTCCTCGACCGGCGCCGGCTCCACGACGGCGACCACCGCGTCGGGCTGGAGGCCCAGGTCGGGCGCCGGCTCGGGGTCCTCCGGGGGCAGGCTCGACGGGTCGAGCAGGCCGGCGATCCGGGCCATCGTGACCAGGTCCTCCAGCTCCTCGACCGTCGGCTCGGGCTCCTCGTTGACCCGCCGCATCGCCGACTCGCCGGCGACCTTCGCCTCCGGGAGCGCCACGGTCAGCTCCCCCGTCGCCTCGTCGACCGTGCGCCGCACCACGTCGTAGGCCGCCAGCAGCCGCTCCCGCGCCGCGTTCAGCCGCTCCAGCTGCTCCCGGGCGGCACGTCGACGCCGGGACAGGTCGCCCAGCATCCGCTCCCGCACCACCTGGGCCTCGTCCACCAGCTCGTCGGCCTCGGCCTGCGCCGACCGCCGGATCTCGGCCACCAGCTCGGCTCCCTCGGCCCGACGTCGGTCGAGCTCCGCCGAGGCCTCGGCCCGCAACGAGTCCAGCTCGACGTTCACCTCGATCCGTCGCTTCGCCAGCTCGACCTCGGTGTCCTGCCGCAGCCGGTGCGCCTCGTCGTTCGACTCGCTGATCAGCCGCCCCGCCGACTCCTCGGCCTTGCGCCGGATGTCGGACGACGCCACCCGGCCGGCGTCGAGGATCCGGGCCGTCTCCTCGCCCAGCAGCTCCACCAGGCGGTGCTCGTCGAGGGACTCGACCTGCGTCGCCCGCGCCTCGGCCGCCTCCGCCCGGGCGAGGAGCTCCTTCTCCCGGCGCCGCAGCCCGTCGACCACGTCGGCCAGCTCGCGCAGGTAGGCCCGCACCTCGTCGGGATCGAAGCCCTTGCGGGCCGACGAGAACTGGCGGCGGGCGATGCTGGCGGCATCCGTGTCGAGGTCAGGGGACATTCGAGCCGAGGCTACCCCTCCACACCCACCTGCTCGGCTGACCGTCGCTCAGCCTCCGGAAACCCCCGAAAACTCGACAGAAACGGTCGCCATGGCGCCGTTCACGTCGAAGTTTCAGCGGGCCGGGGAAGCCGGAGCGGGCGCCGTGGGGAGGTCGAGACCGTTGCCGCCGAGGTCGGCCAGCGCCGCCAGAGCGTCGTCGAGGGTCTCCACCTTCACGACCTTCACGTCACCGGCGTGGGCGGCCGCCTCCTCGTAGTCGGCGGCCGGCACCAGGAACACCTCGATGCCCGCCCGCCGCACCGCGGCGGCTTTCTGCCCCGTACCCCCGACCGGGCCCACCGTGCCGTCCGACGAGATCGTGCCCGTGACCGCCACCGGGGCACCGCCGGTCAGCTCGCCGGGCGACAGCTTGTCGAGCAGGCCCAGCGTGAACGCCAGCCCCGCCGACGGGCCACCGACGTCGCCGGTGTCGAACGAGACGTCGATCGGGAAGTGGTACTCGACGCCGTCGGCCTGCACCCTCACGCCCATGATCCCCCGGTCGGGGTCGTCGGGCGCCGCCGCCAGCTCCAGCTTGAGGTCCTTCTCCGAGCTGGCCGTGTAGGGCCGCACCTTGATGTCGACCTCGTCGCCGGGGTGGTTGTCGGACAGGATGCGGGCCAGGTCGCCGGGGTCGTCGATCCGCTCGCCCTCTACGGCCACGATCATGTCGCCGGGCTCCATCACACCTTCGGCCGGTGTGTCCTCCTGCACGTCGAGCACCCGCTCTCCGGTGGCGCTCACCTCCACCGTGTAGCCGAGCTTCTCCAGCGCCACCTGGGTGGCCACCTGCTTCGACGTGTCCATCATCTGCAGGTTGAGCTCGCGGTTCTCGTCGGGGTCGCGGTCGCCGAGCACCGTCTCCTCGTCCACGATCTCCACGTCGTCGTCGAGCTTGGCGTCGAGGAACCCGAACAGCGTGAGCCGGCGCAGCGACACCGTCGTGTAGCTCACCGACCCCGCGGCCTCGAAGGTCTCGACCCCGTCGACCGAGATGAGGTTGCTGGTGTCGCGCACCTGACCGGGACGGAAGGCGTAGTACGGCAGGTCGAAGCGGGCCGCACCGAACACGAAAGCCAGCAGGAGCAGGCCGACGACGGCGAGGATCCACGGGTGCCGCGGGCCTGTCCGGGTTGGAGGCCCCGGCAGGGTTACCATCCCTTCTGAGGTGGAGTTCACACTTGTACTCACCGTGGTCCTCGGACTGTGCGTCGGCGCCGTCGTGGCCGACGTGCTCTTCGGGCCGGAACAGCCTGCCACGTCCTCGTCGACCTCCAACGGCGACCAGTGGGATCCTTGGCGCCGATGGTGGCGCCAGGGACGCGAAGCCCTCGGCACCTTCGGCATCTGGTTGCGGAAGAAGGGCGCTCGTGGCCGGGCCGGCGTGGCGCGCGGCTGGGAGGGGCTGTCACGCTCGTTCCCCGCCCGGCGGGAGCAGTCGGCGCCGAACCCCGAGGTGCTGCCGCCGCCCGTCGCCCCACCGCTCCACGAGGACCGACTGCCGGTCCCCCCGCCGATCGCCTTCGTCGACACCCGCCCGGCGCCGGTGTTGCCGGAGCCGGTGTCGCCGGAGCCGGTGTTGCCGGATCTCCGGGAGCTGGCTCCGCCCGACGACGTCGACGACCTGCTCCCGCTGCTCGGGCCCGCCGGCGGCGGCGCCACCACGACGGGGACGGCGCTCCTCGAGCGACCCGCCGCCGCACCTGTCACCATCACGATCCCCCGCGCCGTGCGCATCCGTGCCGGCCTCGGCCTGCTGCTCTACGTCGCCCTGGCCGGCATCGGGCTGGCGGCGGTGATCGTGGCGCTCGTCGCGCTCGGCATCAAGACGTTGGGCGGGATTTGAGCCAGGACACACCCTCAGACCTGGCCGTACAGGGAATGCAGCCACAGGTCGACCAGAACGCCGATCGCCTGCTCGTCGTCGGGCTCCTGGTCGGTGCCGACCACCGGCGGCTCCTGCAGGCCGAAGTGCATGAACGCGAACCAGTCCGTCATCGCCGCCAGCGCGTGGGCCGTCATCAGCGGGTCGACCGGGCGCACCAGCCCCCGCTTGCACTCCGACTCGACGACCGCGGCGATGCCGTGCACCAGCGTGCGCCGCAGGTCGAGCCACAGCTCCCGCACCCGCTCCGACTGCAGCATCCCCTCCAGCACCGCCCGCCACATCCCGACCCGCGGGCGGTAGGCGACGATGAACGCTCTGATCACGTGCTCGATGCCGTCGCGGAACTCCAGGTCGGGCGGCAGGGCCGCCGGCGGGGACAACTCCGGGATGACGGTCTCCATCACCTGGCAGAAGGCGTCCTCTTTGTTCTTGAAGTAGAGGTAGAAGGTGCCGTGCGCGGTCGCGGCCCGCTGGGTGATCGCCCCCACGCTCGTCGCCTGGTAACCCCGCTCCTCGAACACGTCGACGGCGGCGTTCAGCAGGTGCTGCTTGGTCTCCGCCGCTTGCCGTTGACGGACTGTCGCGGGTGGCTCCTCCGCCACGGTGAACCCCCCATGAATGGCGTACGAAGGTGCCTCGCAAACTAGTGGACCCGATCGCGCGACGCCGCACCGTGGCGCTCGCGGGACACGCAGGCGATGCCGCCACTGCCCGTGGTTACCTCGGTGACGACGACGCGTCGGTGCGGGCCACCGCGCTGGCGGCGCTCGAACGGGCCGGCGACCTGCAGACGGACGACCTGGTCACGGCACTCGACGACGGCTCGCCGGTGGTCCGCCAGCGGGCCGCCGAGCTGGCGGCGGGACGGCCGGGCGACGTCGCCCCCACGCTGCTGACGACGCTCGACGACCCCGAGCCGGCGGTGGTGGAGACCGCGGCCTGGGCGTCGGGCGAGCGCGTGCCGGCCGAGAGCGGGGCGGTCACCGCGCTGTCCGCCATCGCCCGCCAGCACGACGACCCGCTGTGCCGCGAGGCCGCGGTGGCGGCGCTGGGTGCCCTGGCCGACCCGGCCGGGCTGCCCGCCATCCTCGACGCCACCCACGACAAGCCGGCGATCCGCCGCCGGGCGGTGCTGGCACTCGCCCCGTTCGACGGCCCCGAGGTCGACGCCGCCCTCGAACGGGCCCTCGAGGACCGTGACTGGCAGGTCCGCCAGGCCGCCGAAGACCTGCGCTGACCTGCGTTACACCGACGCTGTCGTCGCCGCGCAGGGGCGGCAAAAGGCGGTCCAGCCGGTGGGCGTGACCTGCACCCGCAGCCGCCGACCGCACGCCGAGCAGAACCGGGGCGGGTCGTAGGCGGTGGCGCAGCCGGGGCAGTCGTCGGCCGTGCGACCGCACCCCGGGCAGTGCGCCGGGGTCACAGGACCTTCGTGAGGGCGCCGATCGGCATGCGCAGCTCGACGAGCATCTCCAGGTCCTCCTGGGGGCGCCGCCCCAGCGTGGTGAGGTAGTTACCCACGATGAGGGCGTTGATGCCCGCCTGCATGCCCAGCTCCTGCAGGTCGCCGAGCGTGACCTCCCGCCCGCCGGCGTAGCGCAGGATCACCTCGGGCAGCGCCAGCCGGAACACGGCGATCCAGCGGATGGCGTCGAGCGCCCCCACCAGCGGCCGGTCGGCCAGCGGCGTCCCCGGGCGGGGCGACAGGAAGTTCACCGGCACCTCGGCCGGCCCGACGTCCCGCAGCTGACCCAGCAGCTCGATGCGCTGCTCGGCGCTCTCGCCCATGCCCAGCAGCACGCCGCAGCACAGCTCCATGCCCTCGTCCTTCACGAGCCGGCAGGTGTCGAAGCGCTCCTGCCAGCTGTGGGTGGTGACGATGCGCCCGAAGTGCGACTTCGCGGTCTCCAGGTTGTGGTTGTAGCGGTGCGTGCCCGCCGCGGCCAGGCGCCGGGCCTGGTCGGCGTCGAGGATCCCGGCGCTCACCGCCACCTGCAGGTCGGTCTCCCGCTCGACCAGCGGCACGACCTCCTCGAGGTGGGCCATCAGCCGCTCGTCGGGACCGCGCACGGCGTAGACCAGGCAGAACTCGCTGGCGCCGACGGCCGCCGTCTCCCGGGCCGCCGACAGGATCTCGTCGTGGTCGAGCAGCGGCACGGCCTTCACCGGCGAGTCGAACTTCGACGACTGCGAGCAGAACGAGCAGTCCTCCGGGCAGCCGCCGGTCTTGGCCGAGAGGATGCCCTCCACCTCGACCGTGTCACCGCAGCGGGCCAGGCGCACCTCGTGGGCGAGGGCCGCCAGCGCGGGGACGTCGTCGTCGGGGAGCGCCGCCAGGTCGGCCAGCTCGCGGAGCGTCAGCTCACGACCTTCCTCCAGCAGGGCGGTCCGGGCACCTTCCAGCAGCGTGGGAGCCGTGTCCGTCACCCGGCCAAAGCTACCGGGCGGGTCACTCGTCCTGGAAGACGGCGTGGAGGGCGGCGGGGCTCTCCAGGCACTGGCCGGCGCCGAGCACCACGCACTCCAGCGGGCTCTCCACCAGCTGGACCGGCACCTCGATGTCGTTGGCGATGCGCTGGTCGAGGCCCGGCAGCATGCCGCCCCCGCCCACCAGGTGCAGGCCCTCGCCGATCACGTCGTTGGCCAGCTCCGGCGGGGCGTTGCCCAGGCACACCTTCACCGACTCGACGATCTCGCGCACCACGTCCTCGGTGGCGCCCCGCAGCTCGGCCGGCGTGAGGATCACCGTCTTGGCCAGCCCGGTGGCCAGGTCGCGCCCCCGGACCTCGGCCTTCAGGTCCTCCTGGATGGGCCAGGCCGACCCGATCGCCAGCTTGATCTCCTCGGCGGTGCGGTCGCCCACGGCGATGCGGTACTCGCGGCGCACGTAGGACTGGATGGCGGCGTCGAGGTCGAAGCTCCCGACCCGGACCGCGTCGACCGCCACGATGTCGCCCATCGAGATCAGCGCCGTCTCGGTGGTGCCGCCGCC